>CALAHL010000512.1 GCA_937891725.1 uncultured Rhodospirillaceae bacterium
CGAGCTCGGCTGCCGCCTCCATGCCGCGCGACCTCACAGAACCCTCCAGATTCTCCGTCCTTTGTCGGGATGATTCGCCGTCGCGAACGGGTTGTGCGTCGGGTCCGGCATACCGCCTTGCAAGCCGGTGACGTTGTTATCGCCCAGGGGGATGCCAGCCAGATCGAGGCTGCGGTCGGGCACGGTCTTGCCATGGTGGCGGCGAAAGATATCGAGCGCTCCGACGGCACCGGATCGATCGACCGGGATGCGCTCGCGCTTATGGAAGTGGTGGTGCCGCAGCGGTCGCGTATCGAGAATCGCTCGGCCGCGCTCATGAGCCTTCGGGCGCGGTTCGCGGTCAATGTTCTGGCAGTCGCGCGCGAGGGCGAGCCGATCCACCGTCGTCTGCGGGACGTCCGATTTCGGGCCGGAGACGTCCTGCTGCTGCAAGGTGAGAAAGACACCTTGGCGGAGACTGTCCGTGTGCTGGGCTGCCTTCCATTGGCCGAGCGCAAATTGACTCTGGAGCCGCGCCGGATCGTGGTTCCGGTTGCCCTGTTCGTGGGAGCGATTCTGACCATCGTGATCGGCGTCCTGCCGGCTTCAGTGGCCCTGGTGGCGGCCCTGATCGGGATGGTGCTCAGCAAGACCATTACGATGAACGAAGTCTACGAAGCGATCGATTGGCAGGTCATTGTTCTCTTAGCGGCCATGATCCCGGTCGGCGGAGCGCTTGAAACATCGGGGGCTGCGGGCGCGCTCGCGGGTTGGCTTGCCGGAGTCGGCAGCTACGTTCCGACTTGGGCGGTCTTGGCGACCATCCTGATCGTCACGATGACCTTGTCCGACATCATGAACAATGCCGCGACGGCAGTCGTAATGGCCCCGATCGCATTCGAGCTATCAAATGCGCTTGGCATCAGCGCGGATCCGATGCTGATGGCGGTCGCGATTGGGGCGTCCTGCGCCTTCCTGACCCCGATCGGGCATCAGAACAACCTTCTGGTCATGGGACCGGGCGGGTACCGCTTCGGCGATTACTGGCGCATGGGCCTGCCCCTGGAAATCTTGCTGGTGGTAATGGCTGTGCTGCTGATCCCGCTTGTCTGGCCGTTCGGTCTCTGAGAATGCCGCAACCGGTTGAGATCAAGGGTCATGACCCACTGCCGCTGATTTTTCTGTGCGTTCTGGGCAGCATGTGGGGCCTCTCCTTCTCACTCTCGAAGCTGGCGGTGATGGGCGGGGTGCATCCGATCGCCTATGCTTGGTTGCAATCGACCGGGGCTGCGATCTTCCTGCTGATCGTCTGCAGGCTGTGGCGAATCTCAATCCCGTTCAGCCGGGCCCATGTGATCCTCTATTTCGCGAACGGGCTGGTCGGTCTGGTCTTGCCGAACATCAACATCGTGGCCACAGCACAGCACCTGCCCGCTGGGATCCTCAGCACCTTGGTGACCACCGTTCCGGTGATCACCTATGTCATGGTCCTGATGCTGCGGATTGAACCGTTTCGTCCGATGCGAGCCATCGGAATCGGCCTGGGGTTCCTCGGTGTCCTGTTCATCATCGGACCAGAGGACGGGCTGCCGGACCGGGCCATGGTGCCTTGGGTACTTCTGGCACTGGTTACGCCGTTGCTGTATGCCGCGAACTCGATCCTCTCGGCCAAATTGCGCCCTGACGATACCCATTCCTTGGCGGCGGCTTTTGGGATGATGCTGAGCTCGTCGCTCATGACCTTGCCGGTCATGCTGGCGACGGGAACCTTCTATCCGTTGTTCGCCAAAGGCCTGACGGTCACCGATGCGGCCATGCTGGGACAGATCACGGTCGCCGCGTTCGCCTACATGTTCTATTTTGAGATCATCCGCCGCGCCGGTCCGGTCTATATCAGCCAGGTTAGCTATGTGGTGATTGCATTCGGCCTGTTCTGGGGCTGGATGATCTTCGACGAACAGCCGAGCCTGTGGGTGTTCGGGTCCGTCGCCTGCGTGTTCGCGGGCGTCGGCCTGGTCAATCGCAGGGAGCAGGTGTGACGGTCAGATCGCAGGCCCGAAGACGACGGTGTGCAGGATCCGACCTGGAGACAAGGCGAAGCCGCCGGCGATCAGAATTCCACCGATGTAGACAGCGACCATCGCGTTACGATGCGCCACGGTGCGACCGGCGCGAGCCGCCACCAATCCACCGAAAAGGCCAAAAAGGGTCACGGGGATCAGCACGTGAATCCAGCTGAAACCACCTGGATTGATCTCTTGGACGCCAAGGGCCGTAGCCGAGGTCACCGTCATCAGGGCGATGTAGATCTGGCCGATCCGCCGATGCGGACGCAAGCCCTTTCGGCTGAAGGCAATCAGCCAACCGCCCAGGACCACTGAGGGCAGCACGGCGACGACATGGAGTTGCACCAGAAAGGGGGCAGAAAAAAGAGGATCAAGCCACATGCCCGATCCTCTCGAACTCGATCAGAGGCGTCAAATGACGCTTTGGTTACGCGGCCTGCGCCGGCAGCTTGAACGACACCTTGGCCATGTCGGCCACCAGAGCGTCCGCCTTTTCCTTCGGCAACGGCAGGAACGGTGCGCGGACATTGCGCCAGGATGCCTTACCGCTCTCGCGCGCCAGCAACTCCTTGAGAGCCGCCGCCGGCGGGTAGTTCTGAAGGGCCAGACGCAGGGCGGTAAGATCTTCCTGCAGGGATTCGACTGACGTGGACTTCGCCTTCCAGGCGGCATAGACGGCACCGCATTGTGCGGAGGTGGCATTGCCGGTGGCGGTGATGGTGCCGACGCCGCCGACCTTCAGGACATCGAGCAAATACCGCTCGGTGCCCGCAAACACGTCGAAGTTCTCGAACCGTTCGGCCATCGCCTTCATATTCTCGAAATCGCCGGAGCTGTCCTTCACGCCGCAGACCCGGCCCGGGAACGCCTCAAGCAGTCGACCGATCAGCGCGTGGCTGAACGGAACCGCCGACATCTGAGGGAAATGATACAGATACACCCGAACATCATTGGATCCGACCCCGTTCATGACCCGATCGAAATGGGCGAACACACCGTCATCGCTCGGGTTCTTGTAGTAGAACGGCGGCAACATCAAAGCGTCCTTGATGCCAAGCGCGAGCGTCGCCTTCGTCAGCTCCACCGTGTCGGCGACCGAACAGCAGCCGGTGCCGATCATCAGCTTGTCCATCGGCAGGCCGGACGTTCCCAGCGCGTCCAGGAAGCTCAGCCGTTCCTTCATCGACAGCGAGTTCGCCTCGCCCGTGGTGCCGAACAGCAGGACCACGTCACATCCGTTGGCCAGCAGCCATTTGGTGTGGGCCAGCGTGCCGGCGACGTCGATAGAAAGGTCATCATTAAATGCGGTCAGGCCAGCAGCCATCACGCCCGTGATCCGGTCACCCATAGCGAGATCCTCCCTCGAATTGAAAGCGGCGCACATTAGGCCCGCCGGTGCGCGCGATCAAGCGCTGCTGGACGGCAAGATCTAGCCGCCGACGATTTCCCGCAACCGCGCCGCCATCTCCTCCGAGCTCGTGTCGTAAACGAAGTGGGTGACGAACGACCCGTCCGGCGCCATCAGGTAGGTGAAGGAGGAGTGATCCATCAGATAGTCGGACGCGGCATCGGTCTCGGCCTTGGCGTAGTAGACCCGATAGGCCTGCGCCGCCTGCTTCACCTGATCGGGCGACCCGGTCAGCATGGTGAAGCGCGGGTCGAAATGTTCGTGGTATTGGTTCAGGGCCTCGACCGTGTCCCGCTCGGGGTCGATGCTGATCATCAAGGGCTTGATTTGCGCGGCGATGTTTGGGTCCAGTTGGGACAGCGCTTCGGTCATGATCGTCAGCGTGGTCGGGCAAAAGTCCGGACAAT
>CALAHL010000513.1 GCA_937891725.1 uncultured Rhodospirillaceae bacterium
ACCGATCCGCTGGGCAATCGCAGGCGCTCAGTTCGTTGCGCCGAAACATTGGCAGATTGTCGCGCCGCGAGGCTGAAAGCAAAGCACATGACGTTCACCGACCCGTTCTTTCCGAGCACCGTCGACTCTGCCCCCCGCACCATTGGGGCGCGGACCCTGGCGGCGATCCGCTGGGTGGCGCTGGCGGGGCAGGTGGCAACGCTGCTGGTTGTTCGCGGCGTTCTGAGTTTCGAGGTTCCGTTGGCGCTTGCGATGAGTTGCGTGGGCGTCTCGGCGCTGCTCAATCTGATGCTCCAGGCGCGCGCGGAGAAGCGTGAACGCATCGGCGATCGCGAAGCCACCGCCTATCAGGCTTTCGACATTCTGCAACTGTCGGCGTTGCTCTATGTGACCGGAGGCCTGGAGAATCCGTTCGCGGTGCTGCTGCTGGCGCCGGTGACTGTCTCGGCGACCATCCTGTCGCGCCGCTCGACCATCAATCTCTGTGTGCTGGCGCTTCTGTGCACGACCGCCCTGGGCATGTTGCATCTTCCGTTGCCATGGACCGATGACGGCTTTGCGCTTCCGGATATCTACGTGGCCGGTATCTGGGTCGCGATCTCGGTCGCGCTGATTTTCAATGCCGCCTACGCATGGTGGATTGCCGAGGAGTCGCGCCGGATCTCGGCGGCTCTGGCGGCGACCCAGGATGCCCTCGCACGGGAGCAACGGCTGGCGGCAATCGGGGGATTGGCAGCGGCGGCGGCGCATGAGTTGGGCAGCCCGCTCGGGACCATCGCTGTTGCCGCGAAGGAATTGGCCCGGGATCTCCCCGCCGGCAGTGATCTGGCCGAGGACGCGCGGCTGCTGGTGGCGGAAGCCGAACGCTGCCGGGTCATCCTTGCGAGCTTGTCGCGTCGATCCGACCCGGAATCCGATTCGCCGTTCTCCGATGTGCCGATGGAAGCCTTGGTAGAGGAAGCGGCTGGGCCTTATGCCCGCGACGGGATCGAGGTGATCGTCGAGGCGCACGGTCCGAATGAGATCCAGGACCTGACCACGGACTTCGCGCCTAAGATCCCACGCTCCCCCGAGGTGCTGCATGGTGTTGGATTGCTGGCACAGAATGCGATCCAATTCGCGCGCCGGACCGTTGAGATCAGCGTCGCGTGGACGGATCAAAGCCGGACAATCACGATCGTCGATGACGGGCCGGGATATTCGGATCAGGTGTTGCCGCGCCTAGGAGAACCATATCTTTCCGGACGGGGTGACCGTGGCGCAAACCGGGTGAGGCCGCAACCCGGCATGGGCCTTGGCGTCTTCATCGCAAAAACCTTGCTGGAGCGGACCGGAGCCCGGTTGATTTTCTCCAATCGTCGGGAAGGCGGGGCACAGGTGATGATTGACTGGCCACGCGGAATTATTCGACGCCAGGGAAATTCCAGAAAGCCTTGAACCCGCGTCCGGTTGCGACATGTTATGCTGGCCATGATGACAAACGAAATCCCCGAACGCGCCACGGCGCTGCAAATCGCTCCGGATCAAGACGGTACTTTGTTGATCGTGGACGATGACGCCCCCCTTAGGAACCGGTTGTCCCGGGCTATGGAGAAGCGCGGTTTCGATGTGGTTTCGGTCGAAAGTGTGAAGGAAGGCCTAGAAGTCGCAAGGACCTCACATCCGGCCTATGCGATCCTCGATCTGCGTTTGTCGGACGGCAGCGGGCTCGACGTCGTGACGGCCTTGCGCGAGGCGCGGCCGGATGCGCGGATCATCGTTCTGACCGGTTATGGCAACATCGCCACCGCTGTAGCGGCGGTGAAAGCTGGCGCTGTCGACTATCTGCCCAAACCGGCGGACGCGGATCAGATCACGGCTGCCCTCCTCGATCATGAAGAAGCGCTGCCCCCGCCGCCGGAACATCCGATGTCGGCGGATCGGGTGCGGTGGGAGCATATTCAGCGGGTGTTCGAGCAGTGCGAGCGGAACGTGTCGGAGACGGCCCGGAGGTTGCGGATGCACCGAAGGACACTTCAGCGCATCCTGGCGAAGCACGCGCCGCGCGGATGAACGGCCTGATTCAGCAATACTTCGATCAGATCAGGATACGCGACCTTCGCTGGTCAGCAGCTTGTCGACGTAGCGGCCCTGGTACATGGTGATGCCGAGGGATTGACCCACCCGAATCGCCTCATCGGAGTCGCAGCGGTTCAAAATAATCCGTGCGCGACCGCACCGGTCGATATGTTCCTTCAACTCCGAGACACGATTGCCTGTCAGATCGTCCGCCATATCCGGCGACCATTGGAGCTTGAGAAGATCGAGGCCCAACCGCTCCCGATCGATGAATTGCAGGGTCAGATGGTTCAGCCCATCCAGGCAGATGCGATACCCCCGCTCCCGCATAAAGTCGCGGGCGAACATATAGGCTCCCATATCCCCGAAGATATCGATCTTTTGAAGCTCGATAACCACGGTTCCGCGGGCAACCGCCTTCAAGGAACTGTCGAAGTTCAGGAACGGTGGAGACAGGATGGTGCCGACGTTAAGGTTGATGCTGAACGAGCTGGCGATCGACGTGTCGTCATTGCGGACCAGCATCGCCAGCATCCGCGCGTCCAGGGTCTGCGTCAGATGCTGGAACAGCCAAAGGCTCGAGGCCAGGTCGAATTCCGGCAACACCGACTGTTGAAGATCTGCGATCGAAATATAGAGCTCCCGGAACACCGGCTGCGGCGTCATGTTGCCTGGTGTGATCGCGCAAATCGGCTGGCGGCGCATCAGGTTCGAGAGGTCGGCGCGACGGAGAAAGGTCTCGAGTTTGCCCAGCTGTTCCGGGTCTAGCGGCTTCTTTGCACCTTTTCTGGAAGAGGCGCCCTTGTCGCCGGCGACGGCGAGCCGGGCTTTCCGTTCCCGCTCCCGATGCAGCTGCTTGATCATGTCGAGCAATTCATCGTACTGGCTTTCGACATTGTACCAGGTGCAGAACCGCGCCAGATCCTCCTCTTCGTCTCCCTGGCTCAGCGGATCTTCACTGAACAGATAGCGGACCTTCATGATCGCGGCATCGATATCCTCGATCGCGGCGTTCCTGCAGATGAAAAACAGATCGGAGTTCGAAAGTGTAAAGATCTGGCCTTCATAGTTGGTCACCATCCCCTCGAATGTCGCGGCGGCGATCCGGATATGATGCTCTTGGCGGTTTTGCGGACGGAGACGAGATAGATGAATGTGCACTGCCAAGCGTCCGTCGAGGTTTCGACCGAGCCGCTGCAGGTAATCGAGCAGAAGATATTCCTGGCTCGGTCCCCGTGAGCGGTTCTGAACCTGACTTAACGCCATAAGAGATATCTCCAATTCCGTCGTATCGACATCGAAATTGCGTCGATCTAGGCACAAATTTTCAGATCGAACATAGCACTCCGGGAATCCAAGGTAAACGAATGCCGACAATCGGGGGGCGGGCCAGATCGGCAGGGATCAATATCAGCTCTACCGGCTTGTTTGGAATGTACTCGAAGTCGAAAAACTGCTTTTGTGCAAAAGTTTATTGAGTTAGTTTAATGTAGAATCAAAGATATGGATGAGACATGCGGGCTTTGCCTTGCCTTTTCAGATTGCTCAGTCCGGTCCACACCCGCTGCGCCGGGGTTGGTCTGTCTATGGCAATGCTGAGCCTGGCGGTTTTCGTATCGACGGGCGCGACGACGGGTTTCGCACAAACTCCATCCGCCGCAGGTGCGTCGCCATCCGTTAGCCAACCGAACGCCGCACCCCGTCCACGACAGGCCGGTGCTGGAGACGTCTCGGTCCAGCGCCGTCCACGGCTGGATTTTGAAAGTTATGGTCTCGCACTTGACGAAGTCGTCGGAAACGAAAGCGGCGTTGCGCGGGCCGTGGGGAGTTTCGATCTCTATACCCAGGTCGAGAGCGGAGTTGGGTATACGTCAAATTTGTATAAGCAGGAAACCGCTGAGGAAGGGTCCTCGATAGCCCAGATTCGCCCACAGATCGCGTTGCGGTCCGATTGGGCGCGGCATGAACTGAATGTGATCGCGGTTGGGAATATCGAACGATATGGCGCCAGCGAAGACGAT
>CALAHL010000514.1 GCA_937891725.1 uncultured Rhodospirillaceae bacterium
TTGATCAATTCTCAAAATTAATCGTACACAATAGACCACTTCATCATACTTGATCGGTTGACAGAGATTGATGCGAAAGACGCCGAATCTTCAGGGTGGCAGAAACCTGACGCAGGAGACGATCGAAGGGCTCCGTGCGAAAATCGCCAGCGGTCCGATGCTGGAAGGGGACCGTCTCCCGACCGAACGGCAGCTCGAAGCAGAATTCGGCGTCAGCCGGACGGTCATCCGCGAAGCGGTCGCAGTCTTGAAGTCAGACGGACTTCTCGAACCGCGCAGAGGAGCGGGTATTTTCGTGCGGAATCCGGACAAGCGGCGCAGCAAATGGCTGCCGGCTTTCGTATCCGCCGGTGTGCACGAGACGCTGGATATTCTTGAGCTGCGCATGAGCGTGGAGATCGAGGCCGCCGGTCTCGCCGCGACGCGCCGAAGTTTGTCGCAGGATGCAAAAATCCGCGAGGCGCTGGCGCGGTTCGACCTGTCTGTAGACGCGGGCGCGTCCGCAGTCGAAGCGGACATGGCCTTCCATCTCGCGATCGCGCAGTCCACCAACAATATTCAGTTCGGCGCGTTCCTGGAGGCGCTCGGAACCAGCGCGATCCCGCGCAGTTCCCTCTCTGAGGAGGACCGAGACAAACTGATTGACCGATCCTACCTCGATCGAGTCCAGAATGAGCATCGCGCGATCGCGGACGCGATTTCCGCAGGCGACGCGCTTGCGGCCCGGGACGCCATGCGCGCCCACCTGAGCGGCAGTGTGGAACGGTATCGGAAGTCGCTCTCGGCTTGACGGCTCAAATTCGAGTGCTGTCGCGCCTGGTGTCTGCCCCTAACCGGAGAGCCATGTCGGCAGGGTCAGGGAGATCGCCGGGATAAATGTCGTCAGAACCAATGCGACCAAGATCGCAGCGTAGAACGGCCAGATGGTGCGGACCGCCCGTTCAATCGGCACCTTACCAACCGCGCAGCCGAGGAACAGGCAGGCACCCACCGGTGGGGTACAGAGGCCCAGGCCCAGATTCATCATAAGGATCATGCCGAACTGAACCGGATCCATACCCAGCGCCACCACCACCGGCAGGAAAATCGGGGTGCAGATCAGGATCAGCGCGGCCATGTCCATGATCATGCCCAGAATCAGCAGCATCAGATTGATCAACAGCAGGATCATGATTGGATTGTCGGTCAGGCCGGTCATGAATTCGATCATCCGTGACGGCACCTGATAGAATGTCAGCATATACGCGAAGGCCGAGGCGCAGGCGACCAGGATCAGGACCATCGAACTCGTCCGGACCGAATTGAGAACCGCCTGTTTGAAGGCCGCCCAACTCAAGGACCGGTACACGATAATCGTTACGAGAAAGGCGTAGATCGTTCCAAACGCGCCGGATTCCGTGACGGTGAAGATTCCGGAGAGAATTCCACCGACGATAATCACCGCCGTAAACAGGCCGGGGATCGCGACTGCGAAACTCAGCAACAGCGCCCGAAAGCCCGGAAAAACCTCGGCCTTGTAGCCGCGCTTCACCGCAATCAGATAGGCCGCGATCGCGAGACAGATACACATCAAGACGCCGGGCACCACGCCCGCCAGGAACAGCTGTGAGATCGATATCCCGCCCCCCGCTGCGATCGCATACAGGATCATATTGTGGCTCGGCGGCACCAATATTCCCGCGATCGACGAGGTCACCGTGACGTTGACCGCGTAGTCGTCGTCATAGCCTTTTTCTTTCATCACCGGGATCAGGATCGAGCCCAGGGCCGAGATATCGGCGACCGCCGATCCCGAGATCCCGCCGAACAGCATGGACGAGAACACGTTCACCACACCCAGTCCGCCCCGCACGGCCCCAACCGCCGCCGATGCAAAGCGCACGAGGCGGATCGCGATGCCGCCGTGAAACATCAGCTCGCCCGCGAATATGAAGAACGGAATCGCCATCAGCGAAAAGACGTTGATACCGGAGATAATGCGCTGGAAGGCGATCAGGAGCGGCAGCCCTTCAAGGAAGAACGCCGATACCGCGGCCACACCAAGCGCAAATGCGACCGGAACGCCGATCACCACGCACAGTGCGAACACTCCGAGGAGAACGAGGAGACCCATGGTGGTGTCCGATCAGAGTGAGAGGGAGGGCGGCAGCGGAGGTGTTTCGAGCAACCTCTCCTCAACCTCCTCGCCGGTGAAGAACCGGATCAGATGGCCGATCGAATACAGCAGGACCAATGCGCCGCAGGCCGTCAGCGGGACCGCCCGAAGGCCTTCAGGGAGATGAATCAGCGGAATCTCCGTACTCCACTTGAACAGCACCAGGGCATAGCTGTTCAGCATCATCACCGCACCGAAACCCGCCATGATCAGATAGGACAGCAGTTCCATGGCCCGGCGGAGCGGCCGGGGCGCAATATCACGAAAGAACGACACGCCGAGATGGGAGCGCTCATGCACCCCTGTCGACGCGCCCAGAAATCCGATCAAAGCGACCAGCAGCAGAGCCACCTGCTCCACCCATGTCGGGGTCGAATTGAGCACGTAGCGCCCAAAGACCAGCCAGCCGAAGGTCACGGTCAGGAAGACCATAGCCGCCCCCGAAATCACCAGGCTCACATGGCACAGGACATCGAGCAGGCGCGCAAACAGACGAAACGGAGTGTGCATCTTGCCGCTAACCCTTTTATGAACCGAGTCGCCGCGTGCCGACGCCCCGAAAAGACGCCACCGGAGGACCCTTGGGAGACCGCTCCGGTGGTCGTTGAGGTTGGCTGCTGCTACTGGGTAGCCTGGATCGCATCGACCAGCGGCTTCAGGTCCGGATTTGCCTCGAAGAACTTGGCGTAGACTGGCTTCATCGCGTCCTGGAAGGCAGATTTGTCGGCGAGGTCGTTGAATTTGACGCCGGCTTTCATCACCTTTTCGCGGCTCGCCTTGTCGCGCTCGGCCCAAAGCTCGCGCTGCAACACGGCCGAGTCCCGAGCGGCAGACTTGACGATCTCCTTGTCCGCGTCGGACAGGTCGGTCCACACATCCGCGTTGATGCAGACGCATTCCGGGATGATCAGATGCTCGGAGAGGGAGTAGAAGCCGGCCACCTCGAAATGCCCTGTGGACTCATAGGACGGCCAGTTGTTCTCCGCCCCATCGACCACGCCGGTCTTCAGGGATTGGTAAACCTCGGAAAACGCCATGGGCGATGGATTGCCGCCGAGAGCCCCAATCATGCCGGAATACAGGTCGTTGTTCATGACCCGGACCTTCATGCCGGTCACGTCAGCGGGCGTCGAAATCGGTTTCTTCGAATTGTAGAATGAGCGCGCGCCGGAATCGTACCAGGCCAGCGCGATCATGCCCTTCTTCGCCATACCCTCGCTGATCTTGTCGCCGGGCGCACCGTCCATCGCGCGGTGCATGTGCGGCACATCCTTGAAGACGAAAGGCAGCGAGACGACGTTCGCCTCAGGCGCGACTGGACCGATCGGTCCCAGGTTGAAGTTCCCGATTTCGATGGCACCGACCCGCAGCTGTTCGATCGCGTCCGGTTGGTTGCCGAGCACACCTGAGTGGAACATTTTCAGCGTGATCCGACCGTCGGTCTTGTCCGTCAGGATCTCGGCGAACTTGTCCATCGCGACCGTATTTGGGTAACCGGGTGGATGGATGTTCCAGCCCTTCCACTCCTTCGCCTGAGCGACTCCTCCCAAGCCCGCGGTAAGGGTAACAGCCGCAGCGATAGCACCTATGCTTTTCAATAGCTTCATCATATCCTCCCAAAGGTTGCTCGAATTCGTGCCGAGCGTTCTTGCCGCGTGACCGGTACCGACTGGTCCTATAGGGCCGGTCGGTGATCGGGTGTCACCAGTCCGCGTTTAGACCTAAAAGTATGCCTCCATTCCAGGATTGGTCAATCTATCTATCGGTTTATCTTATTTATAAAACGCGGTCCGGGGTCCCGACATAGCCGGAGCTGGCAAACGGGCCACCCTGTACGCCGAGCGCGACCGCATCGCCAGGCTCTGGCGTCGTAGACGCATCAATCGCATCGGCCCAGTGGTCCGAAGACTCTTGGGGCTCGTAGCCGAGGCGGCGTGCAGTGGCATTGTCCCACCAGGTGCGCGCATTGTCCGAAATGCCCCAGACGATCTCATGATGCAGATCCGGTGTCTCCAGCCCGACGCGACAGAGCCGGGTGAGATCGCCGATACTGACCCATGACCCGAGAGTGCGCGGTGTCTCGGGTCTCTCAAAGCACCATCCGATCCGGATCGACAGGATACCAAGACCGTAATTGTCGGCAAAATACTGTGACAGCGCTTCGCCGAAGACTTTGCTCAAACCGTAGCGGCAATCGGGGCGCGGCCGCTCGGATCCGTCCAACCGGCGGCTCCTCGGATAAAAGCCCACGGCGTGGTTCGAGCTGGCAAACACAATTCTCTTCACACCAGCCAGATGAGCGGCTTCGTAAAAGCGATAGAGCGCGTCAATATTCGTTCGCAGGATGTCCGACCACTCATGTTCGACAGACAGTCCGCCAAGATGGATCACACCATCGACATCCTGCAGAAGCCTTGCGACTTGATCCGCATTCGTCAGGTCGGCAGAAACAATCTCCTCGTCCGGCCCGGCCGGCTCGATTTCACCGATGTCGGAAACCCGCAGGCTCGGGTAGACCCCCGCAAGTTCCCGTCGCATGCGGCGACCTATGCCTCCTCCGGCTCCGGTTAGCAGGACTCGTTTCATTGGCCACCCTCAAATATGATCAATCTGACAATAAAGGATAATTA
>CALAHL010000515.1 GCA_937891725.1 uncultured Rhodospirillaceae bacterium
AACACCAAACCTGGGGTGCCGTCAATGTCTCAACACGATACGCTTACATTGCGAATTTTTATTGGGCTTCGACCAACCTTTGGCCGATAGGGACCAAACGGTCGGCACGTGCCAAGCGTGCCTGCGGTGTCGCCAATTTCTCTACTGTTCCGATATGGTTACGGCAGGTGTTCCGGACAAGAACAGATCCCGTCAGTCGATGCCCATCACACTGGCCAATCGACCATGTGATCCAACAGTTCCGCGTCGTCTTTAATCAGCGTCTCGGAGATCGCCCGGCCGCGCACCGAGATCCCGGCCCGGTGCACGCTCTCCGGATCGCCCGAGACCAGCGGATGCCATGAGGCAAGCGGCTTGCCTTCATTGATCAGACGATAAGCACAGGTGGACGGCATCCAGGACAGCTGATCCACCACGCTCGCGTCCAGAACCACGCAATCCGGGACCTTGGCCTTACGGTTCGCGTAATCCATGCACTTCGCCGTTGTGCAGTCGAGCAACCTGCAGCCCACGTCGGTATAGCTGACCTCGTCGGTGTCCGCATCCTGGAGCTTGACCAGGCAACATTTCCCACAGCCGTCGCACAGACTCTCCCATTCCGGGCGAGACATCTGCCCAAGCGTCTTGGTCTCCCAGAAGGGTCGGTCGTTCTGCAAGATCAGGTGCGATAGCTCGGGTCGACCTTGTCCATCTTCCGCATCAGCGCATCGAACTCAAGCTGACCATAGGCAACGGCACCCTCCGCGAATTGCACCACGTCCTCGCCGGATTTCTTGGCGACATTGTCGGAAATGAGATTGAGCGTTCCGGCAGACCCGGCATCAATCTGCACCTGGGCAGCCCGCTCCAGGCGATACAGCCACAGAAAGGCCTCACCCACCGAACGGCCGGTGGTCAGAAGCCCATGGTTGCGGAGGATCATCGCGTGGTTGTCGCCCAGGCTCTCGACGATCCGATCGCGCTCGTCGAGATACAGGCTGACGCCCTCGTAGTCATGAAAGCTCAACCGATCCATCAGAGCGGTCGATCCCATCGAGATCGGCAGGATACCCTCTTTCACCGCAGCAATCGCCATACCGGCGCGCGAATGGGTGTGCATCACCACCTGGTGCCGATCACCGTCCGACATGTGTACGGCGGAATGGATGACGAACCCTGCCTCGTTCACTGGATACGGATTGTCCGCATCCATCTTGTTCCCGTCCAGATCGATCTTCACCAGATTGGAGGCCGTCACCTCGTCATAGCTCAGACCGTAGGGGTTGATCAGAAAATGGTGTTCCGGCCCCGGAACCCGGGCGGTCAGGTGGCCGTAAATCAGCTCGCACCATCCGAAATGGTCGACCATCCGATACGCGGCGGCCAATTGGACCCGCAGGTCCCATTCGGCATCCGACATGTGCGACGGCTTGGCGTCTGATTTGGTGGCGGATTTTGCGCTGGGGCTCAACTCATTCATCGGGGCCTCCTCTTCCTCCGCATCAGCGGGTTGCCCGGATCTCGTCCAGAACCGGCAGGATGTATTGGCGGAACATTTCCGGGTTCTCACTCATCGGAAAATGCCCCTGTTCCTTCATGATGACCGCTTTTGCTCCGGGAATCGAGGCCGCAGTGCGTTCGGTGTCCTCAGGCGTGCAGGAATAGTCGTATTCACCCGTCAGGAGATAAAGCGGACACTTGGCCGTATCGATCAACGGCGTGCGGTCGCGAAAGTCGCTGTCTTCGCGGTAGAAATACAGATCCCCTTTAAACACACCCGGCCCGCTCTGCATGTAGCCCCACAGGGTTTCCCATTTGTATTCCTGCGGGGATTGCGGCGCCACCAGTCCGGAGACCATGGCGGCGCAGATCTCGCCACCGTGCACGTCCGGACGGTTCAGCCAAGTGGTGTCGTACCAGGACGTCTGATGATCCGCACATTCGACCCCGATCAGGGCGCCAAACCGTTCGGCATGATAGGCGGCCAACTGCAGGACGATCCGGCCGCCCATCGAACAGCCGACTAAGGCCGGCCGATCCAACTCCAGCGCGTCCGCCACCGCGAGAATCGCCTCGGTATAGGTCCGGGTGGTGAGTTGATATTCCTCGTCGTGAAAGCCTGCGGGCGGGTTCGACTTACCGTGCCAGGGCAGATCGAAGGCGATCACCCGGAAGTCCTTCGTGATCTCCGCATCGCACATCAGATGACGATACTGGCGGCTGTCGGAGCCGGCGGTGTGCAGACAGAGCAGCGGGATACCGTCGGCGGGTCCCGCCTCCTCGATGAACAGACGACAAGACCGACCGTCGAGGGTCAGCGTGGCATAGCGACCGGTGATGGGTTCGAATGCGATCGCCATTCTCAAGCCTCCGCACGCGGAGATTCAAGAATCTCCTTTATGTAACGCAGATTGGCCATCAGGGGCTGCAGATCCCCCTCCAACCGGGCGACACCCAGGCGCGTCATCGCGATCACATCGTGGTAGCCGGGCTCCGGCATCGGTTCCCAGAACTTCGCCCAGGCCTGCGCCTCCGCCCGGATCGCAAACCGCCAGGCCCGCATGCGGAACGGTCCCTTGGCCACCTCGACCACCCGTCCCTCATGCACCGTGACATGGACAGCGACGGCGTCGGCCTCGACCATGAACTCCCCGCTCAGGAACCGACCGCGCCGCACCAGCGGTTCCTTGCCGTTCACCAGTTCCGGCAGCCGCGCGAGCATTGCCGCGACTTCGTCTCCCGACATAACATTTCCCCCGTTGATCTGATTTTTGTTTTCCGGACGATAGGCGCGACTGCGACCCGATGTACAGTCCGGTATACAATCAAGAAAAGCCGATCCATAGGGGAGCATGACAGCGATGAAAACCAGAACACTTGGACGTACGGGCCTGGCGATTCCGGAACTGGTGCTGGGCGCCGGTTGGGTCGGCGGAATCATGATCCATTCCGACGAAGAGACCCGGCACAAGGCGGTCGAGACCGTGCTGAACGCCGGCAGTGACTGGATCGACACCGCCGCCGATTACGGACAGGGAGAGTCGGAAAAGACCATCGGGCGCGTGCTCACGGCGCTGCCGGAGTCCCGCCGCCCCCGCATCTCCACCAAGTTCCGGTTGGACCTCGAAAGTGGTGAGGATCTGGAAGCTCAACTGCGGCGCTCGATCGAGACCAGTCTGACCCGCCTCGGCCTGTCGAAGGTGCCGCTGCTGCAGCTCCACAACCCGGTCCAGCCGGCGCGATCCGGTCAGATGCTCGGCCTGGAGGAGGTCCTCGGCAAAGGCGGCGTGGCGGATCTGTTGGACAAGGTCCAGGCCGATGGGCTTTGCGATCATATCGGTTTCACAGCCCTAGGCGACCCGGCCTCGATCATCAAAGTGGTTGAAAGCGGGCGGATGGATACAGCACAGGTTTATTACAACCTCTTGAACCCGACGGCGGGGCTCGACGCGGCTGGTCACCTTGAAGTGCAGGATTTCTCCGGTCTTCTGAAGGCCTGCCGGACCCATCAGGTCGGCGTATTCAACATCCGGGTTTTCGCCGCAGGCGTCCTTGTGACCGACCAGCGGCATGGACGCGAGATCCCGATCACCTCAGAATCCGACATGGATTTGGAAACCAAGCGCGCGGAGGCCATCCACGCGGTGCTGGATGATGATCTGGGCAGCAAGGCGCAGCGGGCTATCCGCTTCTCCCTCGCCAATCCAAATATCTCGACGGTAGTCTTCGGGGCCGCTGAGATGGGGCACATGACG
>CALAHL010000516.1 GCA_937891725.1 uncultured Rhodospirillaceae bacterium
CCAAGGATTTTCAGTGGTTCCGGAATTAGGCTAACCCGTCAGGTAGCGATGGCGTCCCGGTTGGCACCACCATTGTCGGTACCCCCCTGGCGTAGACGCTTGCCCGCATAGGCACCCGCGACCCGTTCGACCCGCCAACGGGCGAGTCCGGCCAGGTGCAGATCGACCATTTCCGCGCAGATCTCGGCCATCGCCGTCTCGATCTGGAATTGCGGGTTGATCAGAACCAGCCCGCAGCCGGACATCCCGCGGTCGATCTTCCGGCCGGAGACCTCGACTACCAGAACCCCATGGCTTGCCCCCAACCTGCTGGCCAAGGTCTTGATCATCTCGGTCTGCGCGTCACCTCCGACCAGGATCGGATACCACAGCGCGTAGATCCCGGTAGCCCAGCGCCGGACGCAGCGGATGACCATTTCCGGCAGTTTCGCGAAGTCGGTCTTCACTTCGTAGGACGGATCGACCAGGACCAGACCCCGCCGGATAGGAGTCGGGACAAGGGCAGGAAGGCCCTCCAAGGCATCGCGCTTGTGGACCGCCAAACGGCGATCACGCCCGGCCCATCGGGTCAGCTCGGAATGCTCGGTCGGATGCAACTCCAAGCCGATCCACCTGTCGTCCGGCCGCAGCGCCGACAGGGTGAGGGCCGGAGAGCCGGGATATCGCGATGGGCCGGCGGACTGCACCGCCGCACACAGCTGAGCGAGAGCTTGGCCTTTAGGGCGGGTCTCAAGCAGGCGCCCAATGCCCGTGCGCCATTCGCCGGTCTTCTCGGCTTCCTGGGCGGACAAATCATAGACGCCCCGTCCAGCATGGCTGTCGATGACGCAAAACGGCTTGTCCTTCGATTTGAGATGCTCGAGCAAATGAAGCAGGGCGGCGTGTTTCAGAATGTCGGCAAAATTTCCTGCGTGAAAGCCGTGCTGATAGCTCAGCATGCGCCGAAGCCGAGCCGGATGCGTTCGACCTCTGGCAAGGTCAGGCTGTCGGCCCCCGGCTGTTCCGCCCAATGCCGGAACGCGAGCACATTGCCATCGGTGCGCGTAACCTCGATCAGTCCCAGATCCACTTCGCCATGAATCCAACCCGGCATGTCGAACTCGCCCTCCACAAAGGTCCCGGTCTCATGGAACTTGGTATCCGATGGCCCATAGATTCCGGCGCGCCCGAAATTGGTATCGGCGGATGGAAGCCACGGGGCGGCGCCAACGGTCGGCGAGACCACGGTGATGATCTGATTCTCCAACGCGCGGGCCAAGGCTCCGGTGCGGACCCGGTAGGCCCCGGCGCGGGTGTCGGTGCAGCTGGGGGCGAGGATGATCTCGGCGCCCGCTTCCCCCAAGGCGCGTCCGATCAGCGGGAACTCAA
>CALAHL010000517.1 GCA_937891725.1 uncultured Rhodospirillaceae bacterium
CACGGCAGACTGGAAGGCGGATTTGTGCGCCAGATTGGGCGTGCCGATCATCCGTACCCGGTCCTCGACCAGCACGCCGACCGGACCCGCCAGCCGGCTGTGGAAGGCGTCGATCCGGGCGGTGTCGGTCTTGGCGACGTCGATCGCGGCGTGGATGGTGTCGAGCAGCACCACCAGCACCCCCAGCTCCCGGCTGCGCGCCCGCACCTCGGCATCTGCCGCTGTGCGGACGGCGGCCAGCAGATTGCCCGGCCCGTCATGGCTGACCGACAGCGGGTTCCGCATGGCACCGGCCACCACGACCGGGACGGCGCTGTCGAGCAGCAGATCCAGCAGAAACGCGCTCTCCTCCAGCGTGTCGGTGCCTTGGGTGACGACGGCGCCGTCGATCTCGCCGGCGGCGGTCAGCGCCCGGATGCGCTTGGCGACCGCGATCACGCTCTCGATCCGCAGGTCGGAGCTGCCGATCGTGCTGATGGTCTCGGCCCGCAGGGTGGCGATCTCGCCCAGCCCCGGCACCGCCGCGATCAGGTCATCGGCGGTGAGACCGGGCCGCACGCCACCCTGATTGCCTTTGACCATGGCGATGGTGCCCCCGAGGGCGAGAACGGCGATGCGGGGCAGGGACATGGCGGGGCTCCAAAGGCGGACATAGGGATTGTACCGACTCTCGGCACGGCTAACCTTCGAGAGATCCGAGGAAGGAATCAACGAAGTCTTTCATGGTTTCAAACTGCGCATCATGTTTGGCCAGTTCGGCGCCAAGCCCAGTATGCCCTAGGGTTCGGCCTTTGCGGTCAATATGCACGGTTTTTATTCCAAGCAGGTTGCATGGTCGAATATCGGCTCTGCGGCTTTGTGCTACGTGCAGAATTCGATGGGGTGGAATGTTTCGCGCAGCGAGATCAGCGATCGCGAGCACGAAATGACGGAGTCCAGGCTTGTAACTCCTTGCTCGCTCTGCGGTGACAATGACATCGAATGGATCATTCAAGTGCTTGCGAGATGCCGCGAAAGACGTGTTGTCCATATTTGTCAGAGCGCCCAATACGAAATGCGACTTCAGCCGTTGCAGAGCAGAAAGACTATCCCGATATGTCGGCCAGAAAGGGACGGACTGCCCAAACTCTCGTTGTTCGGCTTCTGTCGGAAATCCTCCCCACTCCGCTGCCACATAAATCAGCAATTGTTCGAGAATTCGCGGGTAGGGGCGGGATGGTGCGACGGTTTGATAGTGCGCGCGGGCTTGATCGAAAGCGGCGATTAAATCTGAGTCGGTGGGGCTTTTATCCATGCGGTCCATAAGGTTCCGCATTTGACGCAACAAGGCTGGTTCCCAATCAATCAGGGTTCCATAGACATCGAAGGTGATGGCGTCGAATTCTGATTTAACGACTTCGTGATTTGGCATGGTGGCTCCTAGATAATTTATTATCGATAATCT
>CALAHL010000518.1 GCA_937891725.1 uncultured Rhodospirillaceae bacterium
GTCGAACAGGCGCTGCGAGAGCAGAACGTTGAGGTGCCCGCCGGGCGGATCGAAAGCGTGGACCGGGAATTTACCGTCCTGTCGGAAACCGGTCTGGTCACCACGGAACAGTTCGACCGGATCATCATCAAGGACGTCTCGGGTTTTCCGGTGAGGATGCGGGATATCGCGCGGGTTGAGCTTGGCCCTCAGGACGAACGCCGGGTGACGCATTTCAATGGCGATAACGCGGTGATCCTGGGGCTGGTCAAGCAAGCGACCGCGAACCCGCTCGATGTGTCGACCGCCATGCGAGAGGTTCTGCCGAGCCTGACGGAGAGCCTCCCGCAGGGCATGGCGGTCACCATCGCCTACGACCGATCCGTATTCATCGACCGATCGATCAACGCGGTCTACGAGACGATCGTCGAAGCGATCGTGCTTGTTGTCTTCGTGATTTTCTTTTTCCTGCGATCCTTCCGGGCGACGCTGATCCCGCTGGTGACGATTCCGGTCTCGTTGATCGGCGCCTTCGCGCTGATGCATATCCTGGGGTTTTCGATCAACACCCTGACGCTGTTGGCGATGGTTCTGGCCATCGGCCTGGTGGTCGATGACGCCATCGTTGTTCTGGAGAACATCCACCGCCACGTCGAGGAGGGCCTGGAACCTGTCCGCGCTGCCGTCGTGGGAATCACCGAGATGTCGGGAGCCGTCGTTGCGATGACCCTGACGCTGGCGGCGGTCTACGTGCCGGTGGCTTTTTCGCCGGGACGGACCGGGACGCTTTTCTCTGAGTTCGCACTGACCCTTGCGGGAGCGGTTCTGGTGTCGGGATTTGTGGCGCTCGCGCTCAGTCCGATGATGTGCTCGCGCCTTCTGAAACCGCAGGAAAAGCACGGGGCGGTCTACCAATACCTCGAGCGCGCCTTGCTCGCACTGAATGACGGATACCGCCGGGCGTTGAGGATCACGCTCGGCATGGGACCGATCGTGTTTCTGATCACGTTGGGCGTTGCGGGTTCGAGCTACTGGCTGTTGGTCAATCTGAAGGCCGAGTTGGCCCCGATCGAGGATCGGGGCGTGCTGTTTACGGCTGGGAACGCCCCGGAAGGGTCGACCGTGACTTTCACGGCCCGCTACGCGGAGGAGTTTGAAGATCTTCTGAAGAATATACCGGAGGTCCAACACTACTTTGTTATCGTCGGATCACGGGCGGTGAACGAGTTGATCTCGTTTTCACAACTTCAGCCCTGGGAGGAACGGGACCGCACCCAGATGGAGATCGTCCGTGCGGTCCAGCCGGAGTTGGGCAAGATCGCGGGAGTTCGGGCATTTGCCAACAATCCCGGCTCCTTTGGTCAGAGTGCCCGCAGCAAGCCAATCGAGTTCGTCATTCAGACGTCCGAAAGTTACGAGCAACTCGATGTCTACGTCGCCAGAGTGATCGAAGAGGCAGAGAAGTTTCCGGGCTTTATCAATCTGGACAGTGACCTGCGGCTCAACAAACCCCAAATATCCATCGATCTGGATCGCGAACGGGTGGCGGATACCGGTACCGGTGTGTTGACTGTGGGGCGGACCCTGGAAACGCTCCTGGGCGGCCGCCTGGTGACACGGTTCAACCAGAACGGCGAGCAGTACGACGTGATCGTGCAGATGGCCCCCGATGACCGGAGCACTGTCAACGATCTCAACGATATTTACGTGCGCGGCCGCGACGGCGCCTATGTACAGCTCTCAAATCTGGTCACCGCCCACGAGACGGTAGCGCCGAAGGAACTCAACCGGTTCAACCAGTTCCGCTCGGCGACGATCACAGGAAATCTCGCCCCCGGCTACTCGCTCGGCGAAGGGTTGGAGGTGTTGGAGACCGCCACAAAACTGGTCCTGCCAACGACCGTCCGGTATGACTACTCCGGTGAATCGCGCGAGTTCAAACAGACAGGGTCCAGCCTGCTGTTCGTTTTCATCCTGGCGCTTTGTTTCATTTTTCTCGTGTTGTCCGCGCAGTTCGAAAGCTTTCTCGACCCGCTGATCATTATGATCACGGTCCCGCTCTCGATGACCGGTGCGTTGCTTGCCCTGCAATTGAGCGGCGGCACGCTGAATATTTACAGCCAGGTGGGCCTCGTCACCTTGATCGGGCTGATCAGCAAACACGGAATTCTGATCGTGCAGTTCGCAAACCAATTGCAGGAACAGGGCCGGTCGATGCGCGACGCTGTCGTCGAGGCATCCGTGCTCCGCCTCAGACCAATTCTGATGACGACCGGGGCAATGGTTTCAGGTGCCATACCGCTCGCTCTTTCGACAGGCGCTGGTGCGGAGAGCCGACAGGAGATCGGTTGGGTGATCGTCGGTGGTATGAGCTTTGGCACCCTCTTGACGTTGTTTGTCGTTCCGAGTGCGTACATGTTGCTTGGCCGCGACCGGAAACGACGAAGAGCCGCTGCGACAGCCGGTGAGAAGGTGTCGACAGGATAGCTGTCTGTATGTTGGCGCGCACGGGCATCATCAACCACGAGCCAGATCCTCGGTATTCTCCATCGGACTGCCCTCCCAATTGGCCTGACGACGGACAATTAAGAAGTCTGTCCTTCGCTGTGTTCCGGAACACGGGCGAGGGCGTTGTGGACCGCCCGGGCCAGCTCGATCTCTGTGTAGGGTTTCTGCAGCAGGGGGTAGCTTCGGCCGTCCGCGAACGCGTCTCGGGGAAAGCCGGAGCTCAGAAGCACCGGCAGGTCCGGGATCTCCTTTCGGACGAGATCGGCCAACTGGTGCCCGTTCAGCCCCCCCGGCATGACCATGTCCGTCAACAGAAGATCGATGTCCCTGTAGGTGCGTAGGCTTTCGAGAGCACTGCTTCCGTCGCTGGCGGCGATCACGGTATAGCCGAGGTCCTCCAACTGAAGGGCCGTGATCCGTCTGAACTGGGGCTCGTCCTCGACCAGCAGAACTGTGCCTTTGCCATGCTGCAGGATATCCGCACCGGTCGCGTCGCCCTGATCCGGCACCACGTCGCCATGTGCATCGAAACTGGGCAGGTACATGGTGATGATGGTGCCTTCACCCTCCTCACTGTAGACACCCGCGTGGCCACCGGACTGCTTTGCGAAGCCATAGACCATGCTGAGGCCCAGGCCGGTTCCCTTGCCGATGTCCTTGGTCGTGAAAAACGGGTCGAAGATCTTTGCTGCGGTTTCGCGGGACATACCGTGGCCGTCGTCACGCACCGAGATCCGGACATACCGTCCCGGCTTCGCGTCCTTGTTCGTTTCGATATAGCTCCGGTCGATCGTCACGTTGGAGGCGGCGATTGTCAGGTTGCCGCCATCGGCCATGGCATCGCGGGAATTGATGCAGAGATTGATCAAGGCGGATTCCAGCTGAATCGGATCGACCTTGACCCGGTCGAGATCGGCGGCGATGTCGGTCTCGATCCGGATATGCGTGCCCAGGGTGCGGCGCAGGATGGGAAGAACAATCGCGATCTGCGACTTGGGGTGGAGGATCTTGGGTTCCAGTTCCTGGTGTCTTGAGAAGGCGAGCAGCTGGCGGGTCAGATCGGCGCCCCTGCGGGTCACGTCGATCGCGTCCTCGACAAAACTGGAGTATGACGGATTGGGTCCCAAACGGCGCTGCAGAAGCTGCAGATTCCCCAGAA
>CALAHL010000519.1 GCA_937891725.1 uncultured Rhodospirillaceae bacterium
GGGCCTCGTGGAGGCGACCTATACAAGGGAGCGGACGGGGCTCCTGCGAAAGGTATAGGTCGATCTCGAAAAGCTGCGCTTCCTCTTCCGGCTCGCCGCCGAGTGCCGGCTCATCAACCCAGACCGCTGCCAGCACGCGGCGCGCCAGATCGACGAGATCGGCCGGCTTGGCTTCGTGCCCAGTTACAGGGTCCGGATCAGGGGATCGGCGATCTCTGCGCTAACGCTGATGAATTTGAACTACGCTCAGAGCGGCCGCAGGCGCAGCTACCACCCAGGATCCCGGCTCTGCCGGCCAGCTTATCTTTTCAGAAGGTCGTTGATTCGCTCGCACGTCTTGTCTGCGGCTGCCCGAAGCGGATCGTCGATGTGGACATAGCGCTGCGTGACACCGCGAGACGCATGACCCAGCATCGCCCTGATCGTCAGTTCTGAATACCCCAGATCACCCGCGACGCTGGCGAAGGTGTGACGCAGCACATGCATGGTGACGTCGGTCCAGCCAAGTTCAATGGTAATCCGTCCGAGCACGCGAGGAACGCCAACAAAGTGGCCTTCGCCGATTGCGCCCTCGAAGACGTACGGGCTGTCATTCTTGAGGCGCATGTGGCGCACAATACTCAGCGCGCCTGATCCGATCACGCGAACCTGCGCGCCCGTTTTGGTCTGGGGGAAGCGGACAACACCAGACTCGTGGTCGACCCACTTGTGTTCAAGGCTCAGGACTTCGAGCCTGCGAAACCCCGTCACAAGAGCAAACCTGATCGCCTCGAGGGCGACCGGGTGCTCTGTTCTCTCCGCAGCCTCGAGCGCCTTGCCAAATACTCTGATCTCGTCCGAGCTAAGGCGGCGCTGCATTTTATTGTCGGCGTAACGGCGAACGCCTTTGGCAGGGTTCTTATCGACAAGATCAAACCGCATCCCATGTTCGAAGATCGAGTGGATGGTTCCGACGGCGCGTGCGCCGACGCCTGGCCCGCCGGTGGTATGCCCGCCGCGCCCGTCGCGTTCCTTGGCCGTCTTGCCGGCAACGATATCTGCCTGGAGCTTTTCGATGTCTCCGCGGCGGAGACCTTCTATTTTCCTTGTCCCGATCAGGGGAAGGATGTGCGTCCGTATACGGCTGTCATCCATGTCCAGCGTGGACTCCTTTATCGGGCGGCGCATGCGCCCCAGGATACGGCCGGCGCGAGCTTCAATCAGATACCATTCGCACAAGCCGGCAACGGTCAGACCGTCCCGCTTTGACTGCTTTTCCTGGAGCGGATCATCTCCCTTGTAGACGTCGACCATTTTTTCCATGGCCCAACGGCGCGCGTCCTCGACGGAGAAGGGACCGTATCGGCCCAGCACCATCCTGCGGCTTCGCTTTTCGGCATTCCGATATTGCAGGACGAACGTCTTGGTCCCGTTTTTCGTCACCTTGACCCCGAACCCCTTGAGTTCGCCGCACCAGAGAAAAGTGTCTTTGGAAGGATCCGCTTCTGCAGTCTCCACGGCTCGTTTGGTCAGCTTGGTCATGGGTGGGCCTTCTACCTTTTTGCCATTTGCTTACTTTTCACATGGCGTGCCGCGGAAAAAGCAAAAAATAAGCAGAGCAGGCAGAAGAGTCGTGATTCGGCGTGAACGGCTGTGAAATGGCGATCCTAGAAAAATACATTAAAAACAGTGAGTTGTGATAATTCGGGACGAGGGGTGTCATAGGAGGAAAGTCCTAAAATATGCCTCTGAGCCGATTGCCAAGGTTGGGGTCGAGAGTTCGAATCTCTTCGCCCGCTCCAGAAGAAAAT
>CALAHL010000520.1 GCA_937891725.1 uncultured Rhodospirillaceae bacterium
CGAGAACTTGAGTGGCCGTCACCAGATCCGGGAGATGGCCGTGAACCGGTTGCTTGCGTGGAAGTCGGCGAGCAGAGCTACTTCGGCAGCGTGACGGTCAGTTCCTGGCCACCATATCCGTGCACCTTATCGTGCGCCCGGACCGTGACCTCGGTGATCCCGTCCTGAATGACGACCCCACCGAGGCTGCGGGTGAACGGCTGCTCGGTCTCATGGGGATGGAAAAGAGTTCGGGTTCCCAGCACCGTGCCGTCGGGAGCCACCACCTGCCATGCGTCGGCGTAATGGTCCCAACCCTCATCCCCATGCGCGACTGTGACGCTGAACGACCAAGTGCCGTTGAGCCGAAACGCCTCGACCTTGAGAACATCGGCCTGACCCGCCAGTGATGGACCGGCGAATAGGATCAATGCGAAAAGGCTGCAAACCGATGCCAAGAGCACGGCGGCGCGTATCATAGGGCGTTCCTTTTTGGTTGGGATTGGGAACCGGTTACGCATCCTCATCGGAATTATCGTCAATGGCATCGGATGCTTCCCGATCTTTGTCGTGAACCGGCTTGCGAGTCTTTGAGCCGGCTTTGTCCCTCGCGTCTCTTTGGCTTTTGCGATCGGAGGACGGGGGCGCGAACGCGTCGGGACCATCCTTTTCTTCCGTATCTTCGTCGGAGACGTCTTCCTCCGAATCAGACTTGCCCGTCTGCTCGACATAGATCGACCTGCTGGGAAAGGCGAAGTTGGCGCCACTGCGCTCGACTATGTCTTTGATCTCGTACGCCAGCCGCTCTTTGATCTCCAGCCATTCCCCCCAATCGGTGGTACGCGTGAAGACGTAGACGAGGATATCGATGGCGCTGTCGGAGAAGCTGTTGATTCTGACCAAGGCCGTCCCCTGCGACGGCTGGACGAACTCTTCGTTTTCCAGAATGTAGGCTTCGATACCATCCCGGATGGCACGCAACTGATCTATCGTGCTGCGGTACTCAACGCTGATCGTCCAGTAGATGCGCCGGTCAGTCATGCGAGAATAGTTGGTCAGCACATTCTCTGAGAGCTTGGCGTTTGGAACATAGACCGGCGATAGGTCGAACCGACGTATGCAGGTCGACCGAAAACCGATCTCCTCGACCGTACCTTCGACAAGCCCGGGAACTTCCACCCAATCACCATTCTCAAACCGCTGCTCGCAGAGAATCAACACGCCGGCGATCAGGTTCTTGAACATGTCTTGCGCACCCAGTGCGACCGCGACACCCACAAGCCCCAGTCCGGCCAGCACGGCCGCAACGTTGACGCCCCAAATTTCCAGGATCGAGGTGATCGCCCCGAACAGGATCGCTATGCGGAGTGCCTTGATGATCCAATCGACCAAGGGACCGCTGAGACGGCCGCGTAAACTGTCAAATGCGAATGAGAATGGCTTCACGAGACGGTACATGGTCCAAAAGACCGTCGCGGCCCCCATGGACCGGAGCAGGTTCCGTGCGAACCATTTCAGGTCGCCGTCGAGCTCCAGATACTGAAGGCCGACGAACAGAACCGCGGTGACGGTCGCTGCATACGCAGGCGGCATAAGCGCTTTGGAGAACTTCGCATCGGGCCGATCCTGTTGATTGGATGTGGCGCCTCTTAATCCCTTGGAGGCGAGCCGGGCCACAATCACTGGAAGCACGGCGAGGATAGACGCCAAGCCGGCGCCGATCAGGATATAGTGCACCGCGATCCCGAAAACCTCGAAATTCAAAAATGCGTGGGAGGTCTGTGCGAACTGCTCAAACATCTGCTTGATCTTTGAAATGTCCATAAAATGTCAACTTTGAACTCGCTAAATCGGCCTTGCTGCAACAGCCTTTGGGTACCTCTAGCGTATGAGGTAGGCTTGTCATCCGGTTACGCTCTAATGGCTGTGAGGCTCTCCGCCTCCCTGAAGCAGGTTCAGTAGCGTTCAACTTACCCGTCCACCGGCCGCTTCTTGCCGTGATCGTCGATCGCGACATAGGTGAACCGGCCTTCGGTCACCAGCACCCGTTCCTGTCGCTGCTGGTGCCAGCGGATCTTCCATGCCTCAATTCCGACGGTGATCGAGGTGCGGCCGAGCTTCTCGATCTCGCAGTAGCAGCACAGGATATCGCCCATACCGACCGGCTTGATAAAGGTC
>CALAHL010000521.1 GCA_937891725.1 uncultured Rhodospirillaceae bacterium
TCAAAAGGAACGGCGCGTCTTGCAGCCGCCCGCCGCGCCCGAACCGCCGGACCGTTGCGACCCGATATATGGCACGAACTGGCCTTAGCACGGCTGGAGCCGGAGGCTGGCCTAGATTTCGAAGCCGCCGCAGCCGACCTCAAACGGGCCCTCTGTCTCGCCCCAGAGACTGGTGCTCCGGGTGCGCAGAGATCCGCCGACCGATGGTGTGACCTGGCGCGATGCCAACGCTCAACACGACACCCAGGACATGCCGTCCGATCCGGTCGACGGGCGCTGTGTCTCACCCCAACGCATACCTCGGCATTGATCGAGGTTTCAGCCGCATTCTTACAGCTCGATCACATCACCACCTCGGATCTGTGTGCCAGGAGGGCCGCGATCCACTCCCCTACCCGGGCCGAACCATATGCCAATCTAGCGGAGGGCCGTTACCGGCGTGGCGCGTTCTCCGACGCGCTTCAACTTGGACGACACGCGGACATCCTGGCGCCGCGTTCCGCTCAGATTCTGACGAACCTCGCTAGCTATCATTTGGCTATGGGTAACCTCGCGCAGGGTTGGGCGTTGTTCAAGAACCGACCCGGGCGACGATCGCTCCTGTCGCGGTTCGGGTCACACCCTGCGTGGAATGGAGGCCCGTACTCCGTGCTCAGAGTCCTTGCTGAGCAGGGCCTTGGAGACGAGTTGATGTTCTCAACCTGCTGGCCGGATCTGGTCGGGTATCGGCAGCGGGGAGAGATCTCCCGGATAGAAATCGAGGTTGATCCCCGGCTGATCGATATGGCGCGTCGGAGTTTTCCGGATTTGGCGTTCTTTCCGCGTGACATCGAGCGGCCAGAGGACTTTCCGCTCGATCTGTCGGCGGCGATGCCAAGTCTCCCACCAAATGGCGTTGTCACTCTGGCCGGAGACATGGCCGCGCTTCTCAGACCGTCATTGACTCATTTTCCAGCCAAAGTTGCGCCGCTGACCGTCGATCGGGCGAAATCTGAGGTTTGGAAGCGTTGGCTGGAGTCCAAATCATCCGGCAGGCCTCGGATCGGAGTGTGCTGGAGGTCTGGGCTGCGATCCGAAGATCGGGTCCGGTATTACCCAGATATTCGGGATCTGGGGGCAATCTTGCGATTGAACGCGTACTTCGTGATTCTGCAATATGATGAGTGCTCCGCAGAAGTCGCCCAGGCGCAGGACCTCTTTGGCACAAGGATGGTCTTTCCCCCTAATCTCGATCGAAGAGATAATCTGGAGGAAATGGCAGCCTTGATTGAAGAACTGGATTTGGTGGTGAGTGCGGACACCGCTGTCCTCGCCTTGGCCGCTCGGATGAACACCCCCTGCATCGGGTTAGTGTCGCACACCACTTGGGTCGGCCTTGGAACCGATGGACGGCCATTTCTTCCAAGCATTGAGGTGATGACACGCAGCACGATGTCGGATGGTCAACCAGAGGGGTGGACCGAATTGTCCGAACGCGCCGCCACGCGCGTGGCATCAATGCTCTCAGATCGTGCTGTTTAAGCCGCGCCAGTGAAAAGCTGTGTCGTCTTCGTTCTGAAGCCCAGCCCAAAAATGGAAAGGGCCGAGCAACCCCCGTCGCTCGGCCCTCCCAAGTTTTTACGAACCCGTGGCTTAACGGAACAGACCCAGCAGGGACTGCGGCCGCTGGTTGGCGATACCCAAGGTCTGGGTCGACAACTGCTGCTGCACCTGCAGGGAGGTCAGGCGGGCGCTCTCGCGGGCCAGATCGGCGTCCACGATGTTACCCAAGCCTTCTTCGGTCGCGTCGGAGATCTGCTCCAGGAACTGAGTCTGAAGCTCAAGAGCACGAACTTCTGCACCCAAGCTGCCCAGAGCGGTGTTGATCACCGATTCCAGGTTGGTGAACTCGGCAGTACCGCCTGACGCGGTATTTGAGAGCGCATCCTGTGCCGTGGCGGCATCCGTCGGAGTCAGCCCCTGCAGATCACCAACCGTCGTCCGAAGATCCTGAGCGGTCAACGTCAAGGTGCCGCCGTTCAGGTTCGACAGCGTGTTGACGCTGGTCGAGACCGCCGCTGTGTCGAGCAGGTTCACACCGTTGAACACTGCGTTGTCGAGGAAGTTGTTAGCCTGCGAAATCAACGCGTTAAAGTCGTTCGTCAGGATATCCCGCTGCTGCGTCGTGATGCCTTCGTTCGACAGCTCGGTAAGCTTCGACCGAACATTGGACAAAAGGTTCGACAAGCCGGTCACGCCGGCCAGTGCCACCTTACCAATACCCTTTGCGTTGTTCAGACCCTGCGTAACGGCACCGATCGCCTTCAGCTCACCCCGAATACCCTGGGCGATAGCGAAGTTCGAAGCGTCGTCAAGCGCACCGGCAACCTTAAGGCCGGTCGAGACACGGTTCTGGGTGGTGTCCAGATTCCGGTTCACGGAGTTGAGGGTACGAAGGGCCACAAAGGATCCCGGGTTCGTGTTGATCGAGTTTTGGATAGCCATGATTTAGGTCCTCTTTCTAAGGGAGAAGCGAGGCGTTTTGCCTACGCGGAACGGTCACTCGACCATCCCAAACCAGAGTAAAAAGCAGTTTCGAAATATTGTCAAGCATTTTAGATAAATTTATCTTGTATTATATATATTGTG
>CALAHL010000522.1 GCA_937891725.1 uncultured Rhodospirillaceae bacterium
CACAGAGAATCATACGCGACCGAGGGACGCGGAACCGGTCGGCTCGGCTGTTTCGGCTTGCGATGGTCGGCATCCGGGTTAGCTTTGAGGGTATGAATTGGAGCCCGACCGGAGACGACCCGAATGACCCAGCCGAAACAGACCCTTCCCGTTCAGAGGACAGATGTGGTGATCGCGGGCGCCGCCATGTCCGGGCTGGCGACCGCTGCCGCCCTGGTCTCCGCCGGGCTGGATGTGATCCTGGTCGACCGGGCCGACCCGCGCGACGACGCGGTCGCCGGCACCGATATCCGGACCACCGCAATTTCCCTGTCCAGCCGACGGATGCTGGAAGTTCTAGGTGCCTGGGAAGGGGTGGCGGAGACGGCGGAGCCGATCCTGGATATCCGGATCTCGGACGGCGACTCCCGCGCGCACATGCACTACGACCACGCCGAGGTCGGGGACCAGCCGATGGGCCATATCGTCGAGAACGCGCGGCTCAAGCGCGCTCTGCTCAAGGTGATCGCGAACGGCCCGGGCCAGGCCGACTTCCGGGTCACCACCGTGACCGCGCTGACCGTGGATGCGCGTGAAGCGCAGGTGACGCTAGAGGACGGAGCGGTGCTGGCGGCACCGCTGGCAGTGGCGGCGGACGGCCGGAACTCGACCCTGCGCGCGCTGGCCCATATCCGGGTTCATACCCTGCCCTACCGGCAGAGCAGCGTGGTCGAGACCATCGCCCATGAAAAACCCCATGACAACGTCGCACATGAACGGTTTCTGCCCGGTGGCCCGCTGGCCCTGCTGCCACTGCGCGGCAAGCGTTCGGCCCTGGTCTGGACCGAGCGGACCGCCGCCGCCGAGCATATCCACGGCCTCGACGATCGGCTGTTCGGCGCCGCCCTGCAGGAACGCTTCGGCAATGCGCTGGGCAAGCTGACCCCACTGGGCCCACGCCGGATCTACCCGCTGTCCCTGTCGGTGGCGGAGGCCTATATCGCCGACCGGGTCGCCCTGGTCGGGGACGCCGCCCACGCGATTCACCCGATCGCCGGACAAGGCTTCAATCTGGGCCTGCGGGACGTGGCGTCTCTGGCGGAGGTGGTGGCCGACGCCGCCCGGTTGGGCATGGACCCGGGCGCCCGGCTGGTGCTGGAGGACTATCAGGGGCGTCGCCGGTTCGATTCCATGACCCTGATCGGCGCCACCGACGGCTTGAACCGGCTGTTCTCGAATGATGTGGGCGCGATCCGGGTGCTGCGGGATCTTGGGCTGGGCCTCAGCCGCCGGATCGGGCCGTTCAAACGCGCCGCTGTGCGCCATGCGATGGGCACGCTGGGCTCACTGCCGCGCCTGCTGCGGGGTGAGCCGCTTTAGCGCGAAAGCCCTTTCGCCTCCAGCTCAGACAGGTACGCCGCCATCAGCCGGTCGCCCTCGGTGCCGAGCTTGTAGAGATAGCGCCAGGTATAAAGCCCGGTGGCGTGGCCGTCGTCGAAGCCGATGCGGATCGCGTAATTGCCGACCGGCTCGACGCTGGCGATGGTGACCCCGCCTTTGCCGGCCACCACCTGTTTGCCGGCCGCACTGTGCCCCTGAACCTCGGCGGACGGGCTTTCGACCCGCAGCAGCTCGGCCGCAATCTCGACCTGCTCACCGCCGTCGAACCCGACCGTGAGCGATCGCCTGTCGGCTCCGACCCGGATCTCCGTCGGCCAGTGGCGGGTAACAAAATCCTCGCTCTCGGCGATGGTCATGCGGAATCTCCTGCGGATCCGCCCGACAGCGCCTGCGCGCCCTCGGCAACCGGATCGGCAAAGGCGGTATCGGTGCGGCGGGCCTCGTCGACCAGCATGATCGGCACGCCCTGACGGATCGGAAAGGCCAGCTTGGCCGCCTCGCTCACAAGCTCACCTGCCTCCGCGTCCAGCCGTAACGGCTGTTTGGTCAGCGGGCAGACCAGGATTTCCAGAAGCTTGGGGTCGATCCCCAGACCGATATGTCCGAGCGTCGGCGCGGAACCTCCGTCGGATCCGGGGCCGTCAGTTTCGGCATCGTCAGTGTCGGGCACCACAATCTCCTCCGCTCTCGCCGATAACCGCCATCTCGAGCAGAGTGAGCATCATGTCCGCCCGCTCCTGCAAGCCCGGCGTTTCCAGCAGCGCCTGTTTCTCGCTCGGCTCGAACGGGCAGATCATGGCCAGCGTGGTGATCAGCGGGTCGTCGGCGGTGGTGCGGATGGTCTCCCAATCGGCGGTGATGCCCTGGACGTCGAAGTATCGGCGCAGACTTTCATCGAACCGCTCCCGGTCGAGGGTGACCTCGCCGCAGGCTTCCAGATCCGCGCGATAGCCGCTCCAGTCGGCGATCACCCGGCGGTAGCCCCGCATCGAGGCCACCTCCTGATCCACCCGGAACCGGCAGGCCCCGGTGAGGGTGATCATGAACCGCCCGTCATCGGTCTCGGCGAACTGGGTGATCCGCCCGGCACAGCCCAGCGGGTACATTTCCGGCACCTCCGCCGGATCGTTCGGCTTGCGCGGCTGGATCATGCCGATCAGCCGGTCGGTCGCCAGCGCGTCGCGCACCATCTTGAGATAGCGGGGCTCGAACACGTTGAGCGGCAAGCGACCCCCGGGCAGCAGCAGCACACCGGTCAGCGGGAACACCGGCAAACTGGCCGGCAGGTCCTCGAAACGATGAGCAAATGGGTTCGCCGACATTCAATCCGCCTTCCGGCCCTGTGCCGTCTGCGTCACGTCGATCACGAGAACAGGATCGACGACAGCCGTCGCCGCGCATCCTGTGTCACCGGATCGGTTGGCCCCATGGCCTCGAACAATTTCAGCAGGGCCTGGCGCGCCGCCGCCTCGTTCCACGCCCGGTCGAGCCGGATGCTTTCGAGCAGCTGGTCGACCGCCCCTTCCTTGTCCTTGGATTTGTACAGCGCCTCGCTGAGATCGAGACGGGCCTGATGGTCCTTCGGATTGGCCTCGATCTTGGCGCGCAGGTTCGCGACCTCGCTCGCCTCGACCGGCGGAGCGGCCGCCAGATCCATCTCGGCCTTCACCGAGACCAGCGCCTGCTCCTGGATCATCTCCGGCGGCAGCTGGTCGTACATCATCACCGCCTGTTCCAGGCGGCCCGCGCCGACCATGCAGCGCAGAAACCCGGCAATCGCGCGCACACTGCGGTTGTCCTGCTGCAGAACCTGCTGGAACAGCGCTCCGGCCTGTTCGAAATCCTCGGCGGCGAGCAGCGCGTCGGCCTGGGCCAGAGCCGCGTCGATCGCCGCTCCGCCGGACGCGCCGGCCGTCACCTTGTCGATGAACGCCCGCAGCTCGCTCTCCGGCTGCGCGCCGGCAAACCCGTCGACCGGCTGGCCGTCCTTGAACGCGTAAACCGTCGGGATCGACTGGATCCGCAGCTGACCCGCCAGTTCCTGGTTCTCGTCCACATTGATCTTGACCAGCTTCACGGCCCCGCCGGCGGCGCGCACGGCGGATTCGATCGCCGGCGTCAGCTGCTTGCAGGGGCCGCACCAGGGCGCCCAGAAATCGACGATAACCGGTGTGTCGCGCGAGGCCTCGATCACGTCCACCATGAACGTGTCCTGAGAGCCGTCCTTGATCAGGTCGCCGCCGGCGGCCGGTGGCGTGGCCGCCAATCCGTGTGCGTTTAAAATCGTGCTCATCGTCGGTGGTCCTCTTTGGTCAAACATCTAAGGCCCCAAGGGCCCCCGGCAAGCCGCGCTCGGGCGGATTCGTCAATTTTCGGCGCCCTGTCTCGCGACCGCGGTCCGATCCCCGGCCTAGCCCCCAGCCAGCCGATCCAGATCGACCACGGTGGGCACGTGACCGCAGGACCCGATGAACCGCATCAACCCGTCCGGCGATACCGCAAGCGTCATGTCGTTCCGCAGGGGGTGATAATTCAAGGGATCGTGGCGCAGCATTTCCGCATCCAGCAGCACCTGGACCGAGATTTCGGAATCGTTGATCAGCGTGAACGGCGACACGGCACCGGGGATCACCCCGAGAACCCGCATCAGCCGGTCCGGACTGCCGAAGGACAGCCGGGCGCCGCCCAGATGGGCGCCCAGGGCCTTGAGGTCGATGGCCCGGTCCTCAAGACAGACCAACAGCCACATCGCCCCCTTCTTGTCGCGCAGAAACAGGTTCTTGCAGTGCCCGCCCGGTAAACTGCCGCGCAGGGCCTTCGAATCGTCGACCGTGAACAGCGGCGGATGATCGTGGCGGGTAAACGCGATCCCCAGATCCGTCAGCCGGGCAAACAGATCATCGGCGGTCTGCCGGATGGGACCATCGGATGCGGGATCAGTCATCAGTCTACCTTTTTATGGCCTCGGGACCTCGATCGGCTCGGCGGATGCCTTCGGACCCACTCGCTCAAGACCGATGACGCGCGCCACTGGTCGGCGCGGCACGCAGCCCAAAGCCCGATCGCGAGCCCCGGAAACATATTGGAACGCGTGCGTTTCTAACGCATTCGCGCGATGGAATGGAAGCCTGAAGCAGGATCTGTCGCAGGCGCGGACACCGCGACCGAAATTTTGTGGGTCCGTATGGATTTTTTGTCGAATGACCGCTTGCATTGCCGAAACCTCTGGGTATTATCCGCGACCTCAGCGACCGAGTGTTTTCGGTTCTGGAGCGCGGGCGTAGCTCAGGGGTAGAGCACAACCTTGCCAAGGTTGGGGTCGTGAGTTCAAATCTCATCGCCCGCTCCAATTTTTCTTATGTTTTCGGTGATAAATCTTCCCCTTCGGGGGCCGTCTGGCCAGCCGGGAGACCGGTTCCTGTCACGCGATTTGTGTCAGGTCGGCCTTCAGCTTGGCGCGTCTCGCGGTAAGGTCTGCTTCCAGTCCGGCCAGACCGTCGCCCGTGGACCGATCGGCGGCGCCAGGGTCGTCAGACTCGGCGGGCGGCTGCCGATCGCTTGCGCGCATCTGCATCCAAGCCTCCAGCGTCTTGAGCTCGGAACACGCGGCCGCGCTTGCGCGGCTCCCGGCGCCGGGGGTCCCGGCATCGACCCGGGCCATCACATGCGCGAAGAACTCGGCGATTGCGGCATCGACAACCGAGCCGAGCGGCACGCCGAAGTGCTGGGCCAAAGCTCGGATTCTGACGTCGGTCGACGGATCCAAATCCCGGAACCGGTGGATTTTCGACGCGCGCCGCTCCCCGTCCGGACTTCGAACCCGCCTGCCCCGAAGCTTCATATCCAGCCCTTTCCCGGCCCGCCCCGGCAAACGCGTCCCACACCGGCGGGCACCGCTGTTCTTGAGTCTAGTCTGGGGTCTGTTCTGGGATCGTGACCCAAAGCGACCACTCCGATCAAGATCGGCGGGCGTGTCCCGCGAGCCGGCTCAGATCCGGGCACCCGCATCGCCGGGCCGGAAATCCGAAGAAATTCCTATCATTTTTTGACAAGCCAGCAATCAACTCATAATCGAGTGATAGGGTGTTCTCCCTATTTTGCATAATTTTCTGTCGGAAAAATCACGATTAGAGGGATTCTAGGTTTCCCAAAATCGCGTATCCCATAGGATAGTCCGACAACGATCTAAAAGAGCCGAAATGGACGAATGGGGGAGGCTAGGGCAGATGGCAGGACGGATTCAGGATCTGACCGGCGAAGATTTGCGCGCGGCATTGGGATATCTCAAATGGACGCGGGAGCGGCTCGCCCAGGAATCCGGCGTGAGCCCGGCAACGGTCTATCGGATGCTCGCCCAGGACGGCCCGGTCAAGGCCCGCGGCAGTTCGATCGAACAGGTCATGGACACGCTCAACGCCGCCGGTTCGTTCCAGCGGTTCGGCGAGGCGGCGCCTGATCTTGCAATCCATATCGAGCTTGAGCACGACCTACTGAGACGTCTGCCGCCGTCCTTCGCCGCGCTCGGCAAACTCTGGCAGATCTCGGGCGAGACCCGAGACCAGAACAAGATCATGGAGGCTCTGCAAAGCTCTCTCGATCGGGTGTCCTGCATCTACGAGGACGCGAATGGAGATCTGCGGTTCGACTATGCCGGATCCGGAATCATTTGGTCGCGCCTCAATCATGTCGATCGGAAGCTGTTGGAGGTGATCGAAATCGATGTCGCCCGCGCGATCGCCCAAAGGATCTATAAATCGATCATCACCGGTGAGCCGGTGTTCGCGTATTGCCGGATGCGGGCTTTGGACTTCACGGTCCTGACCGTTCCTTGCCAGATCGGCCACCGACCGGGTGTGATTTCGGTCTCCCAGCGCGGCCGTCCCGATCTTTCGAAGTAACCGAGGGTTGTCCAGGGCCGTTTCCATCCAGGGCGCCGGGAGCCGACCCGCTTCCGAGACTTGAAACCTTAAGATTTCAACCGCTTCCGCGCATCCCCCGCATGCGGTACCCTAGGGGTAAATACGGCACGTACGGATCGTGACGGGCCGAGCGCCGACAGCGGGGGGGAAGATCGCGATGGCAAGCCGGACCGACACATTGAAACAAGAGAAGATCGAGGCGGTTGTCGCCCTGGTGCGGGACCGCTTGGACGGCACCAAGGCCACGACCGCGGAGCGCTTCGTCCGACAGTTCTACGTGAACGTCGCCCCGCAGGATCTGGTGCAGGAAGAGGCGGAGGACCTGTTCGGCGCCGCCATTGCCATGTGGGGTTTCGGGCGCGAACGGGACGCGCAAACGCCGAAGATCCGGGCCTATAATCCGAGTTTCGAGGAGGTGGGCTGGCAGTCGGCGCACACGGTGCTGGAAATCGTCAACGACGACATGCCGTTCCTGGTCGATTCGGTCACCTCCGCCCTCAACCAGCAGGATCTGACCGTTCATCTG
>CALAHL010000523.1 GCA_937891725.1 uncultured Rhodospirillaceae bacterium
TGTGAATGACAGCAAGGCGACCAATGCGGACGCGGCGGCCCGTGCCCTGTCCTGTTACGACCCGATCTACTGGATCGCCGGGGGTCAGGCCAAAGAGGGCGGGATCGCGGGTCTGTCCGATTATTTCCCGCAGGTGCGCCGCGCCTATCTGATCGGCGAGTCGGCCAGCCTGTTCGCCCGACAGATCGGCGATGCCTGCCCGGCCGTGCTGTGCCGGACGCTGGAAAGCGCCGTCAAGCAAGCCCATGCGGACGCCACCAAGGACGGTATTCCCGGCGCGGTGGTTCTGCTGTCTCCGGCGGCCGCATCCTGGGATCAGTTCACGAGTTTCGAGGCACGCGGTGACCGGTTCCGGTCGCTGGTGCTCGACCTGCTCCAGCCCGAGACGGGCTCCAACGGGAAGCAGGTGGCGTTATGAGCACGATCGCGCGCACGGATACGAGTGTCCTGGGTCGGTGGTGGTGGACCGTCGACCGATGGACCCTGGGGGCCCTGTTCCTGCTGGTCCTGATCGGCGCCTTGCTGGTGATGGCGGCAAGCCCGCCGGTGGCGGAGCGGATCAATCTGGATGGGCTCTACTTCGTGCGCCGCCAGTTCATGATCCTGCCGGTCGCCTTGCTGGTGATGATCGGGGTGTCGCTGATGACACCCCTGCAGGTGCGTCGTTTCTGCTGCCTCGGATTGGCCGTGACCTTGACGCTGCTGCTGCTGGTTCCGCTGATCGGCACCGAGATCAAAGGTGCGCATCGCTGGATCGGGGTCGGGGGAGTGACCATCCAGCCGAGCGAATTCGCGAAGCCGTTTTTCGCGGTTGTCAGCGCTTGGATGTTCGCCGAGTGGCGGCGCGATCCGGAGTTTCCCGGCCATATCGTGGCGATCGGGCTTTATCTGATCGTGGTGGCATTGCTGCTGGCCCAGCCGGATCTGGGAATGACGGTGGTTGTCAGCGCCATCTGGTTCGGTCAGTTCTTCCTGGCGGGCATGCCGTTGCTGCTGGTGTTCGGCCTGTTCGGCTTGGGCGTGTCCGGCTTGGTCGGTGCCTACTTCCTGCTGCCGCATGTCAGCAGCCGGATCGACCGGTTCCTCGACCCGTCTTCGGGCGACAGCTATCAGGTCGACCGCTCGCTGGAAGCGTTCATGAACGGCGGGCTGATGGGGACCGGACCCGGCGAAGGGACGGTGAAAGCGTATCTGCCGGATGCTCACGCCGATTTCATCTTCTCGGTGGCGGGTGAGGAATTCGGCGGGCTGGCCTGTCTGGTGATCATCTCGATCTACGCCTTCATCGTGCTGCGCGGCTACGCGCGCCTGTTATCGGAGCCGAGCCTGTTCGTGCTGCTGGCGGCGACCGGTCTGCTGACCCAGTTCGCCCTGCAGGCACTGGTCCATATGGGGTCTGCGGTCAACCTGATGCCGGCCAAGGGCATGACGCTGCCGTTCATCTCCTACGGTGGCTCGTCCCTGATCGCATTGGGGATCGCGATGGGCATGGCGCTCGCGCTCACCAGACGGCGCACCGGTGCTTCAGGGGATCTGCCATGACGGCCGCTTCCAGCGCACCGCTCGCCCTGATCGCCGCCGGTGGTACCGGTGGCCACGTATTTCCAGCCCGTGCGCTGGCCGAGACCCTGCTGGCCCGCGGCTGGCGGGTCGGTCTTGTCACGGATAAGCGCGGCACCGCCTTTGAGACCGAGGCGGGTGATCTGGAAGTCTTCCGCATCCATGCCGCCGGCATCGCCGGACGGGGCCTGTGGGCGAAACTCAAGGCCGCCAGCACCTTGGCGCGCGGTTTCATCGAATGCCGCAAGATCGTCCATCAGCAGAAGCCTGCCGTGGTTGTCGCGTTCGGCGGCTATGTCAGCGTGCCGCCGGTGATCGCCGCCTATGCACGGCAGATCCCAATTGTGTTGCACGAACAGAACGCGGTTCTGGGCCGGGCCAACCGCTTGCTGGCGAGCCGGGCCACTGCGATCGCCACCTCGTTTGCGCAGGTCGAGAAGATCCCGGCCGAGGCACGGAACGCAGTTCTTATGACCGGCAACCCGGTCCGCGTCGGCATCCGCGCGTTGCGGGAGCGGGACTATCCGCACCTGGGGGAAACCGAAAAGTTCGAGCTTCTTGTTACAGGTGGCAGCCAGGGCGCCAGCGTGTTCGCGGAATTGATCCCCGAGGCGATCGCGAACCTGCCGGAGGCCTTGCGCGCCCGCATCCGAATCAGTCAACAAACCCGCGAGGCGGAGCTTGACCGGGTGGTTGGTATTTATCGCCATCTCGGGGTCAAAGCGACGGTGCAGAAATTCTTCGGCGATATGCCTGAGCGTTTGGCGACGGCCCATCTTCTCGTCTGCCGGTCGGGGGCGTCAACGGTGGCCGAGAACACGGTTGCCGGTCGGCCGGCACTGCTGGTGCCCTATCCGCACGCGACCGACGACCACCAGTCTGCGAACGCCCGCGCGATCGAAGCGCAAGG
>CALAHL010000524.1 GCA_937891725.1 uncultured Rhodospirillaceae bacterium
GCTCAAGGTGAGCAACGCCTCCCTCACATTTTCAACAGCGGGCGGGACATCCCCCCCGAAGGTCCGAGATTTGACGCAATATCTTTGGCTTGCGTTAACGAAGTGTTTTCAAATTGCCTGTATTCGCTTTAGGCCGGACTAGACGGCACCCCTGAACAGCTTGCTGGATCGGCACAGGTATGGACAACGACGATTTCAACTATCTCGCGGACCTGATCAAGCGCCGGTCCGCGATCGTCATCACCAAAGACAAAGCTTATCTTCTGGAAAGCCGGTTGGGTGCGGTCGCACGGGCCTACAAGCTTGATGACATAGCCGGTATCGTAAAGAAGCTCAGATCAGGCGACCGCACGCTCGAAATCGATGTGGTCGACGCCATGACCACCAATGAGTCGCTGTTTTTCCGAGATCAGCATCCGTTCGATCAATTGCGGGACTTTGTCCTTCCCTCCTTGATGGCGCGTCGAACGAACAAACGCTTGCGGATTTGGTGCGCCGCCTGTTCAAGCGGCCAGGAGCCTTACTCGATTGCCATGCTGCTGTCCGAAATGGGGGCAAAAATGGCCGGATGGACGGTTGAGATTCTGGGAACCGACCTGTCGCGCACCATGATCGACCGATGCAAGCGGGCCGCCTATACCCAGTTCGAGGTTCAGCGCGGTCTGCCGATCACCATGCTGGTGAAATATTTCGAGCAACAGGGTCAGGAATGGTTCCTGAAACCTCAGGTTCGCAACATGGCGAAATTCCGAGAGTTCAACCTGCTGGACAGCCCGACGAGCCTAGGGCAGTTCGACATCGTGTTTTGCCGGAACGTTCTGATCTATTTCGACCAGCCGACCAAGCGTCAGATCCTCGACGGGATCGCCAAGATCATGCCGGATGATGGAATCCTCTATCTCGGCGGCGCCGAGACGATCATCGGCGTGACCGACCGGTTTGGCTCCGAGCCCGGTCGCCGTGGAATCTATCGCCGGGCGGCTTAAACTCGGTCTCCTATTCCAATTCGGTCCGGCCATCTGATTCCGCGACAGGGTCTCTAGGCGCACCACTCTGCCCCTGGACTCTCTTGGGACGAATGGTCAAGAAATAACCCCCGCTCATCACCTCGAATCACCTATTCTGAAGGCTGCTCCATCACTGGATCCAGGTGTAACGGTGTCGCGTAAAAACCTCGTTTTGATCGCCATCGCCGAAGTTCTTGGCCGCAACACCTCCGCCTATCACGATTTGGCGGCGGCGATTGACCGGGATGACGAACTTGGCATGATTCTGTGCCAGCAATCTCTGGACGCCCTGCCGGCTGCTAAAAAAACCCAACTTTGGGGCCGTGTCCGGGAGTTGGAAGACAGCATTCGCAAAGGCGAAATCCCGGTCGCCAAAGCGTCGGCATCAAGCTGACGAAAAATCTCTTTTTTTGTGCCTCGTGTTAACCAAATCCTTTCGATTCCGCCACCATGATGGGACAAGCGCTACGCGATTTCGCTCAGCGAATCGAAGTCTTGTCCATGGAGATGGCATGTCAGATACCACCCCAAGCACCACCACCTCGCCCGATCTGGCCGCGATGCGATCCGAGATCAATCTCCTTCGCTCACTCTTGAATGGGCTTGAGTTCGAACGAAAGCCCGAAACGGGATCATCGGCCGGCCGTGAGGTCCGGGTCGAGATCGCGCGTATGGTCCGGCAAATCTCACGCGTGAAGAGCGAGATCGCCAGCATCAAACGGACCGACGACGCCAACGACGACATGCTGTCCGGGGCAAATCGTCAGTTGGAAACCATCATCTCGACCACCGAGGAAGCGACAAACACCATCATGTCGACGACGGACGAGATCGAGGAAGCCGTCAAACAGGTTCGGATGCGGGCGCCTGAAAACGCACAGATGAACGAAATTCTGGAAGATATTTCAGGACGCCTGATCGGCATCATCGAGGCATGCAGCTTCCAGGATCTGACCGGCCAAAGAATTGTAAAAGTAATACAGACACTTAGATTCCTGGAACAACGCTTGGCCAGCATGATCGATATCTGGGGCGTCGACGCCTTTAAGGATGTTCCGGTGACTGCGGCCGAGACGGCGAGCGGTGAGGATATGGACCCAGGGGAGATTCTTGACGGCCCGGCGATGGACGGAGAAGGTCTGAGCCAAGATGATATCGACGCCTTGTTTGATTAAATCTAAGGTATAGTTTCCATACCCAAGAATCACCCTAAGGATAAGAGAATTTGGCCATCTCCGAGTCACCTTATGTGATCTTGGCGGAGTTGCCCGGCGAGGTCCGCGCAGCCTTTCTCGCGACCCTGAAAGAGGTAGGGATCGAGACCGTCGAAATTGTCTATAAGGGCGCAGATCTGGTCAATCATCTATCCAGCGGAACCCCCGACCTTTTGGTCGTGAACTACAGCTTCTCCAACGGCGAAGGCGAGAAAATCGTACGGGACCTCCGCATGGACCGACTGGGCAGTGCGGCCAATCCCTTCATGCCGGTGGTGATGACCAGTTGG
>CALAHL010000525.1 GCA_937891725.1 uncultured Rhodospirillaceae bacterium
TTATCGTCGACCAGTTGGACGGCTTCGATGCCCGGAGCCCATCGCTTTATCCCGTCGATCCAGTCCGTGGCGTCCGTATTCCGAACGTGAACCAGAATTTTCCGCTCCAACGTGCCCGGCATCAGTAGCCCCGATCCCGACCGACAGTGTTCAGCAGTTCCTGTCCGGCGCGCAGCCGGCGGATGTTCTCGGCAATCTGGTCGGCGGCGCTGTCCGCATTGGTCTGGGCCGAAACATGCGGCCAGACCTGGACCTTGGGGTGGCTCCAGAACGGGTGCGCCTCCGGTAACGGCTCTACCCGGAACACGTCGAGGGCGGCACCCGCGATATGCCCGCTGTCGAGTGCGGCCAGGAGGTCCTCCTCGACCAGTTGCGCGCCCCGGCCCGAATTAACGACGAATGCACCGTTGGGAAGCTTGCCCAGCAAGTCTGCATCGATCAGATCCGTGGTCTCGGGCGTCAACGGCAGCAGGCAGCACAGAATATCGGTGCGGCCGAGAAACGCGTCCATCTCATTGGACCCTGCGAAGCTTTTCACACCGGGAATGTCTTTCCGGCTCCGGCTCCATCCCGCGACATCAAAGCCGAGGGAGGAAATTACCCGGGCAGCCTCGGCGCCGAGCGCCCCCATGCCCATGATCCCGATCCGGCGGGTCGAGGTTTCCTCTGCGTCAAGCTTGATCCAGCGCCCGTCCTTCTGCGCTTGTTCATAGGCCGGGCCTTGGCGGTGGAAGCGCAGCACCTGCAACAGCACCCATTCCGCCATCGCCCGCGCCATCCACGGATCGACGATGCGGACAATCTGCGGGGCGTCCGGCAGGTCCGGGTCCTCGAAGATATGATCGACGCCCTGGCCGAGCGAGCAGATCGCTTTCAGGTTCGTCATGCCGTTGAAGGTTCCGTGCGGGGCCTTCCAGACCAGGGCAAAGTCAATCTCCTCGGGGTCTCCGATATCCGGATACACCCGCAGTTCCAAACCGGGAATCCGTTTGGTCAATGCTTCACGCCAGGCGACGGGGTTGTCGTTTCCGGATCTGAACAGGACGGCGGGCATGGCGGAACCTCTCAATGGAGCGAAATCTGTTTCGGTCTAGCGGGTGCGCGCGGGCCGGGCAAGTTCAGCCGAACATCGGGTTCCCCGCCACTGGAAGTTCTGCTGATAAGATCGTGCCGGTCTCGCTTTCGGTCAGATAGACCGTTCGACGATCTTGGCCACCGAAGGCCACATTGGTGGTCGCCAGGCCTTCACCGTTCGGACCGTGGCCGCCGAGTTTTTTCGGAGAGCGTATGCGATGCATCGGTTCGCCGAGCGGGGAGAAATGCCAGGCGGCTCCCATGCCGACATGGGCGACAACCAGCCCGCCGGCCGCGTCTATCGCCATGCCGTCAGGGCCGGTCCCGCCGGACATCTGAACGAACATACCGACCTTGGAGATGCTGTCATCCAGCATGAGCGGCAGACGCCAAACCGCATTGGCCCGAGTCATGGCGACGTAGAGAGAGCGCTCATCCGGCGCCAGCACCAATCCGTTCGGGCTGGGCCCGTTGGAGATCAAAAGTTCAAGCGGCCCGAATTCTGTCCCGCTCGCCCGCAACCGGTAGACCCGACCGCGTGGATCGTGCAGACCGGTCTGGCCCTGATCCGTGAAATAGATGTCTCCGTTCAAGGCGAAATGCAGATCGTTTGTGCCGATGAAGCCTTCCGAAAACCGATGTGTGACCAGATCCTCGACGGCTCCGGTATTGGGGTCGACGGTGAGGAGGCCGCGCCGGTAATCGGTCACGAATAGGCGCCCGTCCTTGTGGATCTTCAACCCGTTCGGCCAACCGTCATATTCCGTGACCACGTCCCAGCGGGCGCCGTCCGGTGAGACCCGGAAGATCCGTCCGAAGGCTACATCGACAAGATACAGATTGCCGTCCCGGTCAAAACTGGGACCTTCGAGGAAGCTGTCGCAAGACAACCCCGGGCGATTTGCGTCCGCCCATGACGAAGAGGTCCGTTTGCGCAAATTGTCCGGAACTCGAGAGAAAATATCGGCGGTCATGTCTTTCGGAGGGGGAAATAAGGACATTCAGAACCTGTCGGGTGATGGTTTCGAAACAGGGTGGCAATGTACGACGGATGGCACTTGGAGCGACAGGCTGCCTTTCATGGCCAAGTTGATATATTCCTTTGCCAAATGGGCTCTGCTTCAAATATGGAAGAGTGGTGTTCCAATATGTGATTTTCATAGAGTGATGGATGATCGGGGTGTCGAAGC
>CALAHL010000526.1 GCA_937891725.1 uncultured Rhodospirillaceae bacterium
GACGCCGTCTGGCCCAGAGGCTCGGGGTGTCTTTCGTCGATGCCGACACCGAAATCGAACTCGCGGCGGGGCGCACGATCCCCGAGATCTTCGAGGATCTGGGCGAGCCCGCGTTCCGGGACGGCGAACGACGGGTGATCCGACGCTTGCTGACCGATGATCCACCGCATGTTCTGGCGACCGGCGGAGGGGCGTTCATGGCGCCGGATACCCGTGCTCTGATCAAGGAGCGCGGGCACTCGGTCTGGCTGAACGCGGATCTTGATGTCCTGTTCGAACGGGTCTCCCGGCGCAGCAACCGGCCGCTTTTGAAGACCTCCGATCCCAAGGCCACCCTGGCGGCCTTGATGGAGGAGCGGTCGCCGGTCTATGCGGAGGCCGATCTGTCTGTCAGAACAGCCCGCGCGCCGATCGAGGTCACGGTCGATATGGTCTATCAGGCTTTGTGCCAGTATCTCGCGGAGTCGCCAAGCGATGTCGATGCGCGCACCGGCACGCGATAGGGTGCGGCACAAGCATCATCCAGAGGACATGCCGAAACTCATGACAGCAAACGAGACGGTGGAGCGGGTCAAGGTTGACCTTGCGGATCGCGCCTATGAGATCCTCGTGGGGCCGGGCCTGATCGATGGGGCCGGCGCGGCTCTTTCTGATCTGGTGGCGGGCCGGCAGGTGGTCGTGATCGTGGACCAGGCCCTGGTGGCCTTGGGGCATCTGGACCGCCTGAAATCCTCACTCGCTCCGGTTGCGCGCAGCCTGCATCACATTCTGGTCGACTCCGGCGAGGGAGCGAAGTCCTTCGGGTCGTTCGAGCGGGTGATGGGGGAGTTGCTGTCGCTCGGGATCGACCGCCGGACCCTGATCGTCGCGTTCGGCGGCGGCATCGCCGGGGATCTTGCCGGGTTCGTGGCGGCCTCCGCCTTGCGCGGTCTGGATTTCGTGCAGATCCCCACCACGCTTCTGTCCCAGGTCGACAGCTCGGTCGGGGGGAAGACCGGGATCAATACCCGCCACGGCAAGAATTTGGTCGGCGCCTTTCATCAGCCCAAGCGGGTGCTGATCGATACCGGGGTTCTGGACACCCTGCCGCGTCGGGAACTGCTGGCCGGTTATGCCGAGGTGGTGAAATACGGTGCCATCGGCGATCTCGATTTCTTCGAATGGCTTGAGGCGCACGGGCGCGCCCTGCTGGACGGGGACGTCGCCGCCCGGCGCGAGGCGATCGTGCGCTCCTGCGCCGCGAAAGCGGCTGTCGTGATCGCCGACGAGCGGGAGAGCAGCGGACGCCGCGCGCTCCTGAATTTCGGCCATACCTTCGGCCACGCTTTGGAGGCGATGGCGGGTTATGACGGCTCCCTGGTTCATGGCGAGGGTGTGGCGGTCGGGATGTCGATTGCGGCGCGCTATTCCGCGAAACTGGGTCTGTGTTCGGGTCAGGATGCCGAACGGCTGGTCGCGCATTTGCGGGCTGTTGAACTGCCGACTGAGCTGGACGACGTGAATCCGGACCGAAGCTGGGGCGCGGATGCGTTGATGGGCCACATGACCAAGGACAAGAAAGTTCAGGACGGCCGCATCGTGTTCGTGCTCTTGGAAGCGCTGGGCCGGGCGGTGGTCAAGAGAGACGCCGATCCGGTGCTGGCGCGCCGGATGCTGGACCGGTCGGTCACAGCAGATGTGGCATGAAACGGACGGATGATGGACCTCGACTTTGACCTTTTGCTGACCGGCGGCGCGATCCTCATCTTGATCGTGCTCTCCGGCTTTTTCTCCGGCTCGGAGACGGCCCTGACCGCCACGCGAGAGGCGCGGCTCTCGCAGCAGGCCCGCAAGGGCAGCCGCGCGGCCCAGATCGTGATCGATCTCAAGCACAGCAGTGACACGCTGATTGGCGCCATCCTGATCGGCAACAACATCGTCAACATCTTCGCCTCCGCACTCGCGACCAGCGCGCTCATCCGGATCTTCGGAGAGAGCGGGGTGGTGTATGCCACCATCGGCATGACGGTCCTGGTGGTGATTTTCGCCGAGGTCTTGCCGAAGACGGTCGCGATCAACAACCCGGACCGGGTGGCACTGGGCGTGGCGCCGCTGGTCCGGTTCGTGGTTCTGGTGCTCAGCCCCTTCACGGCGGCGGTTCAATTCGTGGTCCGCGCGGTTTTGCGCCCGTTCGGGGTTCGGGCCGAAGCCGGCCTGGGCCATGACGAACGCGAAGAGGAATTGCGCGGCCTGATCGAGATGCACTCGGGCGCCGGCAAGGAAGTCGACCACGAACGGGCAATGCTGCGGAGCATCCTTGATCTCGGGGATGTCGAGGTGGCAGATATCATGAGCCACCGGCGCAATGTGCGCATGCTGGATGCGGATCAGCCGCTCGAGAACCTGTCGGACGAGGCGCTGGACAGCCAGTTCTCGCGCCTGCCGCTGTATCGGGGCGATCAGGACAACATTGTAGGGATCCTGCATGTGAAAGTCTTGCTGCGGGCGATCCGGGCCCATGGCGGCAAGACTCCGGAGGATCTGGACATCGTGGCCGCGGCCTCGCCGCCCTGGTTCATCCCGGACACCACCACCTTGCTGGATCAGTTGCAGAGCTTCCGGGAACGGCGTGAGCATTTTGCCGTGGTGATCGACGAGTACGGCAGCTTCATGGGGGTGGTGACCCTGGAAGACATTCTCGAGGAAATCGTCGGCGATATTCTCGACGAGCATGACGTGCAGTTCGCCGGTGTGCGTCCGCAACCCGACGGCTCCTATCTGGTGAACGGAACCGTGACCATCCGGGACCTCAATCGGGAGTTCGAATGGAACCTGCCCGACGAGGAAGCGGCGACCATCGCGGGGCTGGTGCTGCACGAAGCCCGGCGGATTCCGGATGTCGGCCAAGAGTTCTCGTTCCACGGATTCAGATTCCGGATCCTGCGCCGCCAGCGCAACCAGATCACGCTTCTGCGGCTCACCGCCCTGGCGCCGGTCGCCGACGGCGGTTAGCGCCCCATCTCTAAAAGACCATATCCCCCAAGAAACCCTGGGAGACTGCAATGCCCGTCCTGACACCCCCGGTGGACCGAGAGCTCGTCCACGACCGCACGATCGTGTGTCGCGGCTGGCGCCGATCGGACGGCAACTGGGACATCGAGGGCCATCTGGTTGACACCAAGACCTACGGTTTCCCAAATGAGTTCCGGGGCCAGGTCCAGGCGGGTGAGCCGATCCATGACATGTGGCTCCGGCTGACGATTGATGCGGACATGACCATCGTCGGCTCGGAGGCGGCAACCGCGGCGGGTCCGTTCCCGATCTGCCCGGACGTCAACCCGAATTTTGAGCGGCTGATCGGCTTGCAGATCGGGCCGGGCTGGCGGCGGGCGATCCGGGAGCGTCTCGGTGGGGTTGAAGGGTGCACCCATTTGGTCGAGTTGCTGGGACCGCTGGCGACCACGGCCTACCAAACGATCTATGGCGAGAAAGCCCGCGTGCGGCGCGAGGCGGAGGCGCGAGGGGAAACCGCGCCATCACCCGATGGCCCTGAGACCGACGGCAGCGGCAAGCGGCCGCGGCCCCGTTTGCTGAACTCGTGCCACGCGTTTTCCGATACCGGCCCGGTGGTCGCGAAACTGTTTCCGGATTGGTATCAGGGACCGGAAAGCTAAATGTCACGCACCAGACTCGGCGTGGCCGCCCGGGTCCGATTGATTTTGACGATCTCTATCTGAAACAAGAAAAACTAGGGCACCGTCAGTCCGGCGGAGCTTCCTGGCTGTCGGCGTCTCGGCCTGCAACCACCTTCTCCAACACCCATAGGGCCAACGAGGCGCCCTTCAGCTGGCTGGTCTTTCTCGGAACGCCGTCGCTATTCTCGGGCGGGCGCCGTTCGTACTGCCAGACCAGCCGTCGGAAATAGGCAATGATGAAGACGCGGGTGGCCGATGTCAGCCCGACCGTCACCGCAAGATCGGTGCGCTTCTTGTCGATCTGCGTGCACAAATTGTTGATGGTGACGCCCTCTCGGGCGGCGATTTGCTCAATCGCATTCCACATTTGCGGTTCGAGGCGCATGGAGGTGCGCTTGTTCCCAACCGTGACATTTCGGCTTTCGAGTATCGAGATATGTGCCTGCTGGGGTGTCAACACGTCCTCAGTGCTCCGCTGCCAGGCGGGTGCCACAACCTTGACACCCGTTCCAATAGCAATGCCACTATTCGAGGTTGTTCGCAACCATGTAAGGTTTATTTTATCATAAAACTATTTTAAGTTGCGGGTCTCGATTGCCAGCTCCGATGTTCAACCCTTTGACCGATTAACGGGATTGCTCATCCGGCGTCTTCAACTCGAGGGCCAATGCATGCACGCGGGTGGCCAATTCCTCCTGCAGGGCGGCGTGCACCAAACGATGGCGTTCCACGCGAGATTTTCCCGTAAATAGATCGGATATCACGCGAACCCGGAAATGTGTCTCGCCTCCCGGCTGCCAGCCCGAATGTCCCGCGTGTTTGTGCGACTCGTCCTCGATTTCCAGCCGGGAGGGGGTGAGAGCGGCGGTCAGTTTGGACTTTATGGACTCGGCGACCGTCATGTTTGAGACCTTCTCGGTTGGTTCATGTGGGATCACTCCGTAAGCACTGTTATATCCGGAAATCCGACATTGCGGACCCTGACCTTCGGTTAAAGTGGCTGCGCGGTGCGATCAGAACTGTGTCGATCGGACCTCTGGACAAACCGGAGGCCGCAGTTAGGTTGAGAGCCGAGATGTGGACAGTGAGCCGTTGCGGCGCAAGCTGGCCCGTTTGGGGATCGAGGTTCGGTGCGGTGATCGACGCCGGTCCGGGACTTTGAGCCGATTAAGTCGAGCGAGGGCCGCCGTCAGATGCGCAAGACCAGCACAAAGCCAATTGATCCGCCGAACTACAAACCGGAACGGGCAATCCGCAGGTGCGATGCGCCGAAATGCGCGGCGGAAGGGGAATTCCGCGCGCCCAAGAGCCGAAATACGCTCAACGATTATTTCTGGTTCTGCCTTGAACATGTGCGGGAATATAACAAGTCCTGGAACTACTACGCGGATATTAGTGAGGAT
>CALAHL010000527.1 GCA_937891725.1 uncultured Rhodospirillaceae bacterium
TCACCTCGGGCGACGACCGGGAGCGGGAGTTCCCGGAGCTGACCATCCAGGTCAACCTGGTCGGCCTCGCGCACACCCTGAAGGCCGCGGCCAAGACCGGGGTGGAGCGGCTGATCAACATCTCGTCCGGTGCCGCCTACGGGCACGGCGCCTTCGGGAAAACCGGCTGGGACGGCCCGCTGGACGAGTACGGCACCCGCGAGGAGCCGATCAAGGTTTACGGTATGACCAAATGGGGTTCCGAGCGGCTGACCCGGCGCTATGCCGATCTCAGCGGTATGAGCGCGGTCTCGGTCCGGCTCTCCACCATCTGGGGGCCGTGGGAGATCGACAGCGGGATGCGAGACACCCTGTCCGCCCCGATGCAGACCGCCAAGCTGGCGCGCGCCGGAAAGGCTGCCATTCTGCCGCGCAGGGATCATCTGGACTGGACCTATTCCCGGCATGTGGCGGCAGCACTCAAAGCCCTGATGAATGCACCGGCCGAGAACCTGAAAAGCGATCTGTTCAACGTCACTTCCGCCAGGCAGATCGCCACTTTGGATATCTGTCCCAAGCTGGCGGCGGCCTATCCGGAGTTCTCCTACAAACTGGCCGGACCGAATGACAGCCCGACCGTGAATCTGTGGGGCGATGCCGACCGGTTTCCGATGAGTCCGAACCGTTTGGCGGACGAGGCCGGACACCGTTTGCCGGATGATCTGGACGCCACCATGGACGATTTCGTCGGGTGGCTTTCGGCCTATGGCGACTTCTGGGCGGACACCTGATGTGGATCCGGAACAGGCCCGTATCAGACGGCTGACCGGCTACGGATTGGCGCTTGCGGCCTCGCTCGGCCTCGGTCTGGCGGTGGCGGTCGCGCGGTTCGCGTTCGAGGGCGGCACCGACGGCCAGTCGGTCTCGATGGTCCGGGCCTGGTTCGTGGTGGCCCTGGTCGGCGCCTGGTGTCTGGCAACCGGGCGATCGCTGCGGGTGCCCGGACGGGTCTGGTGGAACTGCGTCGGTCTCGGTGTGCTGCTGGCCTATATGTTCTTCGGAAATATCGGCGCGGTGCAGTTCATCCCGGTGGGGGTGGCGGCGCTGCTGTTCTTCGTCTACCCGCCCTTGGTGGCGGTGTTCACGGCGGTGCTGGATCGCCGCTTTCCAAGTCCGGTGAAGCTCCTGGCCTTCGTGATAGCGTTCGCCGGGCTGGCGGTCATGCTGGGGGTCGGAATCCAGGGTCTGAACCCGATCGGCGTGGCCATCGGCCTGGGAGCCGGTGTGGCCTGTGCTGTGAACGTCACCTGGACCGGTCGGGTCATGGGCGGCACCGATTCCCTGGTGGTGATGTTCCACATGGCGCTGGTGGCCGCGTTCGTGCTCAGCGGGCTGGTCCTGGTGACCGGCGGGCTGACCGCACCCGTCACCTCGCTTGGGTGGATCGGGGCCGCAGGTGTGGTGATCCTGCAGGGCTGCTCGATCCCGCTCTATTTCGCATCGATCCCGTTCATCGGGGTCGAGCGCAGCGCGCTGATCAACAACCTGCAGCCGGTTGCCTCGATCCTGTTCGCCTGGGCGGTGTTCGCCGAGGCGCTGACCCCCGCGCAGGGGATCGGCGGAGCCATGGTGCTGGGCGGTATCGTGATCCTGCAGCTGTTCGGCAAGCGCGCCTGAAAGCGCCCTACGAAGCGGCGCTGGGTGCGGTCAGTCGTCCTCGGCCATCGGGTTCCAGCCGTCGCGGTCCTCGATTTCCACCAGCCACAGATCCGGGTCGATCCGGCGCTCCCGCGCGATGTGCTCATCGGCCGCCATCTCGTCGATCACGCCATCCTTCAGAACCGAAACCCACACCACCTTGTCGTCCTCGGGCCGGCGCGACGGGGCGAGCAGGGTGCAGTCGTTGCGACCGCGCACGATCTTGATGAAGATCGCACCCGCATCGTCGTCACCGCTGTGCATGACGGTCGCGAACACGCCGCGGTTTGCGGCGCGGCGCACGATCGACTGCACGACGACCTTGGCTTTCAGCCTGGGTTCCGACACCTGGGACTCCTCCAAAGATCCGGACTATGAAGCAGTGCCGGCCGAGATACCAATTGTCCGATTGGTAAGGGCGGATGCCGGTGATAGCCTGCGGCCATGTCAGTGGTACGTGATCTGATTTTCCTGGTTTTTGTCCTGGGGGGCGCCGTCTTCGGCAGCCAGGTGCCGGTGTTCGTCGACGCCTACGCGCAGCGTTTGGGTGGCGCCCTGGATGAGCTGCGGGACGGGATCGCCGGGTTCGAGGACGCCGCCCGCAAAGCGAACATCAGTTTCGACGAATACCGGGTCCGGCTGCGGGAGAACACCGACGAAGCGGTCCAGGGCACCGGTGCCGAGATCGACCGGCAGGTCGAGCGTGCCGCCTCCTTGTCATCCCAGGACCGCGCGCTGACCGAGGCGAGCATCTGGACCCGGCCGTTCGTGGTGCTGGCGCGCGGGGACAACCGGATCCTCTCGCGGACCTGGGAGACCTGGTCTCCGACCCTGACGCTCGACCCGCGCTGGGGGCTGATCGGCCTGTTCCTGGCCTGGCTGATCCACGGCAGCATTTCTGCGCTGGTGGCAGGCCCGAAAGCCCCGAGGCGCCGCAAGGGCGGCCTGCAGAGCTAGGGCAAACGGCACCGCCCTTCGACAGGCTCAGGGCTATAAAGTTCGGGACTCTTGAAGTTTATCGTGGTGAGCCTGTCGAACCGCGCGGCCTCCCGCCTGACGGGCTCACGGCACCTGTCCGGTGGCGAGAAGTGACGCATGGGTGTCCCGGTTGCCAGACAGGTGGTCCTACCGCT
>CALAHL010000528.1 GCA_937891725.1 uncultured Rhodospirillaceae bacterium
GGATATCCAGCCCCACCAGCCCCATCAGCTCGCTCACCATCTCGCGGCGATAGGCGGCGTCTCCGATTTTATGGATCACCAGCGGCTCGGAAATAAGATCGAACACCGTCATCCGGGGATTGAGCGAGGAAAACGGATCCTGAAACACGAACTGGATCTTGCGCCGGAAGTCGATCAGCTTCTGGCTCTGAAGCGCCAGCACATCGACCTCGCCATCCTCGTCCCGATAGGTGACCGACCCGCTGTCCGCCCCCAACGCACGCATCACGACCTTCGACAAGGTGGTCTTGCCACAGCCGGACTCGCCCACCAGCCCAAGGCATTCGCCGCGCTGGATCGTGAACCCGACATCGTCGAGTGCCTGAACTTGATTGCGAACCTTGCCGACCAGCCCGCTTTTTCGGATCGTGAAAGTCTTCGAGAGTCCCGAGAGCTCCAGAATCGGCTTGTCCTCGACTCCAACGGCGCTCTGGTCCCGCCCATCATCTGCCAGCAGGTGACCGGTCCGCGGTTCGATCTCCCGGATCGGCTTCAACCGCTCGCCCGGAGGCATGTTGAAGCGCGGCACCGCCCCCATCAGCGCCTTCAAGTAAGGGTGTTGGGGGTTTCGATAGATATCCTCGACATCGCCAGATTCCATGACCCGACCCCGATACATCACGACAACCTCATCCGCTACATTCGCGACCACGCCGAGATCGTGGGTGATCATCAGAACGGCCATCTGAAGCTCTTGCTGCAGATCGCGGATCAGTTTCAGAATTTGGGCCTGTATGGTGACATCGAGCGCGGTGGTCGGCTCATCCGCGATCAGGAGCGCCGGACGGCAGATCAGCGCCATCGAGATCATCGCCCGCTGCCGCAATCCCCCGGAGAGTTCGAACGGATAGGTACGCAACGCCCGCTGCGGATCTGGAAAGCCAACCAAGCGGAGCATTTCCGCCGTCAGCTCGTCCGCCTCGCGCCCCGAAACATTCCGATGCAGCGTCAGCGCCTCGCGGATCTGGTTGCCGATGGTGTGCAGCGGCGACAACGAGGTCATCGGCTCCTGGAAAATGATCGAGATTCGCCCGCCCCGCAGACTCCGCATCTCCGCCCCGTTCGGGGACAGGCGCACGATATCGGTAATGGTTCCGGGCTTGTTCGGGTCGGCAAACAGCACCGAGCCGCCAAAGACCTTCGCCGAACGCGGCAGCAATCCCATGATCGTTTGACTGATGACCGACTTGCCAGAGCCGGACTCCCCCACCAGGGCGACGGTCGCTCCGCGCTGGATCTGGAACGACACCCCGTCTACCGCGACCAAGCGGCCCTCGGGAAGATCGAAACCCACCCGCAGGTCGTTGATTCGCAGCAAAGGTGTGCGGTCGGCCATTCAGAAGCCCCCTCCGTCCGAGCCGGGCCGGTCGCGCGATGACATCGACCTCAGTCCCGGTTCAATATTGACCTGCGGCATTGGGATGCCTGTGCTGGCCAGCGCCCGCAAGTTATCGATCGTGGTCTCCGACATTGTCAGCTCATTGCGCTCGGCCGCCTCGCCGGCCCTTAGCGCGACCTCAGGGAAACCCTGCAAACTGGATTCGATGCTGAGCCGTCTGGAGAGGGATTTGGAACCGTCTCCGATCTTCAACTGCATCCAACCGCCGTTCTTGTCACGCCGGGTGGAAAAATAGCGGAGATCGATTTCAGCCAGATTTTCCCACGGCAAATCAACGGGCAGCAAACCATGGGCGCGAAGCCCGGCATCATCCACCTCGATCACGGTGCGGGACCGGATCCAGGTTCGCACCAGATAGACACCGAACAACAGCGCCATTGCGGTGAAAAGCGGTAACATCCAGGACCCGAGTTCGGTTACGGCGAGCGGCAAACCAACGACGGCAAGACCGGCGCCCCCCATGAGGTAATCCTTGATGATCGCGCCGCGTTCATAGCGATGGGTCGTCACGAAGCCTCCATGCCCTGAGCAGTCACCGAATCCCGTCCCCCTCGCACCATACACAAGGCCGTCTCCGGACACACCCACCGACTGGCTGAATGTGACGCGATCACCTGCCAAACCCGCGCCCAAGCGGCCCAATCTTTCGGCAGCGTCACAAGATGATGGGACAGCACTCCTCTTGTGCTGTCCAGCGGGTATTCGATGCCTGACCTAAGTTTGATCCACGGGATCAGCAGATCGACCAACCGCTCGACCGAATGGCCCCGCCTGGTGCCACGCCAATCAATCAGATCGACATGGGTGTCGAGGCGCGGGCATGCGGCCGCCATCGGCTCTCGACCCGGAGAACAATAGGCGGACACCGCAGCCGCCTTGCTGCCGCCCAGATGCGGCAAGAGGTCAACGTCGATGTTGTTCCAGGGCGGGGTGAATATCGATAACGCCCGCGCGCCGGCCACTGCCGAGATCCGGTCACAGGCGAGATCGATCTCGGCGAGCCGATCCGAGACCGGCCGCGCGGGGCCATACTCCGATTTCTTCGCACCGTCTGGCTCATGATTCCGGTGCTGCCACCCATGAGGCAGAACCCGCGCGGCTGTGCCGTCGAGTGCACCGATGGCGTCTGGCGTCACGGTCCCGGAAATCGCCGCAAGCGCCGGTGCGACACCGATGTCGCTCGTTGCGAAGAGCAGTTCCGAGAGCGCGGCATTCGGCGCTTCCAAATCGTCATCTCGCCACCAAAACGAGAGAACCGGTGCACCCGCATCGGCCCGCGCGTCCAAGGACTCCCTCAGGCGCTGGATTGCGGCGGCGCTCACGCGCTGCGCCCGTCGATCAGCCGCCGGACGATCCCAGCGGTTTTGGCTGCCCCCTCAAGGTCCACCGGCGGGACCCGATCGCGGGGCCGATCATAGGCGGCCCGCATCGCTGCGGAGAGGGTCGGGACGTCGAGGTGATCCTCCGGCACCATTTCCAGCGCGCCGAGTCCGGCCAGAAGATCGGCGCGCAGACGTTGCTCGGTCTCGACGCCACCCTCGAACGGCACCACGACCGATCGGGCCCGGACCGCCATCAACTCTAGTAAGGTGTTGTAACCAGCCTGACTGATCGACAGGGCAGCCTGCGCCATCAGGGCCGGAAGATCGGAGCGGCTACGCTCAATGATCAGATTGGGTCGATCAAAGGCGCCCAGTTTCGAGACGGCGGCCCCCGGCATGTGATGGCCGGTGATCAGCCGCCAGGTGCGATCCCCCAAGGGCAGATCCGGCATCATCTCGACCAGCCGGGTGACCATCTCGGCGCCAACCGCGCCACCGCCGGCCGAAATCAGTACCTCACCGGTCTCGCGGGGGTCCGCGTCGGGAACCGACACCTCCGGCATGTTCACCACATAGCCCGTGTAGATCAGCCGATCCCGGATCCCTTCGACCATCGGAAAGGTCCGGTCGAGAGTGATCAGCTCCGGATCTGCATGGATCAAGGCGTGGTCGTAGAATACGGAAAAGGTGTCGACGATCTCCTGGTTGCGATCCGCGCGCGGTTTGGTCACCAATATATCGCGCATCGACGACAGCACGACCGGACGCGGGCGCGCGGCATTCGCCGCCTCCAACAGGGGAATCAGCTCAAACCGCATCTGGCGGCGGCCGAACGGGAACAGCTCGGTGATTACCGCATCGGGACGGACGTCGCGGAACACCTTCAGGAGGGCGTCACGTCGGCTATTCCGGAACCCGTCGTCGATCGGCCGGTCCGCCTCGTCGACCAAAACCTTGAAGTCATTGTCACGGGTCCGTACCGGCGGCAATTGCACCCATTCGGAACCGCCCACCGGCAGATGAGGCACCGGCATGCCGCCGGTCACGAACGAAACCTCCATTCCCGCCGCATCCAACGCCCGCGCCACCGCAGCCGCGCGCCGGAGATGCCCGATCCCGAGCAGATTTTGAACGTAGAGCAGGATGCGCGGTGCGGTCATGACTCGGGGTCCAAGCTGATGTTGGGACGGTCCAGGGAAACGCCGCCATCTCCATCGAGTTGGAACAGATGGGCGGACGACCAGTCAAGCCTGACCGGGGGCTTGCCGATCATGTCCCAATCGGTGGCGAGCGCCATCAGCGCCCGGATCACCCCCTTGTGCGTGACACCTCCAGTCGGCCGCCGGATCTCCGCAAGCATCGGACGCAGGCGATCCTGAACCCTGCGCGGGCTCTCGCCGCCGGGCGGGGTGAAATCGAGGCCCCGATCCTCGTTCTTCATCATTTCGGATCCAAGTTCCCGGCGCAAATGGGCAATCGTGCGACCTTCAAAGGCGCCGTAGTCCATCTCGATCAGGCGCGGCTCGACGCCTGCGGTCAGCCGAAGAGCTTCGGCGGTCTGCCGGGCGCGCAGCAAAGGGCTGACCCACCAGTCAAAAGCGATGAAGGCTTCCGGCAGCCGCCATCTGGAAACCTGCTCCAGTCCCGCTTCCGACAGCGGAATGTCGGCACGGCCCTGCAACCGCTTCTCCGCGTTCCAGGCGGTCGGGCCGTGGCGGATGAGCAGAAGGGCCGTCACAGGACCAGCTCCCGAAACGCGGCATCCAGAACGACACCCGCCGCCTCCAGGCCATGATCTGCGGCGGTGATCCGGGCTGCATCGACTCCCATTTCGCGTACCCGATCGGGCGACCGGAGCAGCAGGTCCAGCCGGTCGGCAAACGCTTCGATATTGCCTTCCGGCGCCAGCAGCCCGGTCACCCCATCCCGGACAATATCGGGCACCCCTCCGGCATCGCCGGCGACGGCGGCAAGGCCGTGCGCCTGCGCTTCCAACAGCGCCATGCCGTAGGCCTCGCGGATCGCCGGCCAGACGAACAGGTCGTGGTGGCGATACGCATCCGGCAAGGCGCCTGCGTCCAACGCCCCGGTGAAACTCACCCGCGCGCCGAACGGTGCGAAAGCGGCGGTGATGCGCTCCCGCGCAGGCCCGTCCCCGACCAAGGTCAGATGCCAGGCGTCGGCGCCCAACAACGACAATGCGTCCGCCAGCTTCAGATAGGAGCTGGTCTTGTCCCCCTCCCGCATCATGCCGACCGCCAAAAGGCGGGGTGGCCCGGGCAGGCGCACGTCGCGCGGCCGGATGCCTGACAGATCCAGGAATGGCCTGAGATGCAAATAGCGTCCGCCGGGCTTCAGGGTCGGCGCGACCAGGACACGGTCCCTGCTGTTCAGGCCGATGACAAGATCCGCACGTGCCAGCGCCTTCAGCGTGGCCTGATGCCCAAGGTCCCAGGGGCCACCCGCCCGCTTGTGGGCGACCGAGGCTTCGGCGATCACATAGGGCAGGTCCAAAGCGTCAGCCACTGAGGGCCCGATCCAATCGGGCGCCTTGTAGTAAACGTGATAAGTGAACCAAAGGTCGGGCCGTGGCCGTCGACCGGACCGGACGTTGCGCACATAGCGCTCCGCCAGCCGATGCCCGAAATCTCGAAGACGGGATTGACGTATGGGATCCCCGGACCCGTCGCGGCTTCGAAATTGGGCCGCCACCTGCACCTCGTGTCCGGCCCCACGCATCGCCTGGATCAACAGCCGCGCCATGGTTCTGTCACCGGACGGCGTCGGCGCATCGGGAGATTTCAACGGCGCATGAAAGGCGATCCGCATGGCACCGCTCGGGCTAAGCGGCACGGGCGTCGGCCCGCACCCCGAACCGGGCAGCCAGAGAGTCGATCCCGGTGTCCGGCCCGAAGTCGGACAGCACCCGCGCCCGCCCGGCAGCACCCAATCGCAAACGCTCCGCCGGGTTTTGGATCAGCCGCTCCAGGGCTGTGGCCAAGGCGGCGCTGTCCTGCGGCGGAACCAACAAGCCGGTGCGACCATCCGTCACCAGTTCCGGAATCGCGGACACATTCGTGGAGACCACCGGCAGGGCCATTGCCTGCGCCTCCATCAGCACGTTGGGCAGACCATCCCGATCCCCGCTCGCGGCAACCCGGCTCGCCAAGACGAACAGATCACCCTCCTGCAGGGCCGACACCACCTCGGCGCGAGGCCGCGCGCCGCGCCAGTCGACCGAACCGGACAGACCCAGGCGTTCAGCATAGTCCGCCAGATCCCGTTTCAGTTCCCCGCCGCCGATATGAACCAGCCGCCACGATACATCTTTCGGCAACCGGGCGAGCGCATCGAGCAGAACGTCGTAGCCCTTCTTCTCGACAGCGCGGCCAATCGAAACCAGAATCACCGGGTTCTTCGCGTCGGTGCCGTCCTTGGCCGGGCGATCCGGCGGAGGTGGAAAATCACGGGTATCGAGACCGTGGTACAGCAGGGCCACCCGGTCGTCGCTCGGTGCCAGCCCGGCCAGATGGTCGCGGCCGATGGACGTGCAGGTCACGCACCAGGCCATGTCCGCCAATTTCTCCCGCTTTTCCCACTCAGGCGTGGTCCAGATATCCTTGGCATGGGCCGACACCGACCATGGCAGACCACGCATGATCGCGGCGTACCGCGCGACCGAAGCCGGTGTGTGCAGGAAGTGCGCGTACAGCGACCGGTACTCGCCCCCCAGTTCGGCAGCCAGCACGCAGGCCTGGCCGAACCGCCGACCCCGGTTCGGCGTGGGATCGCGCGTCAGATCCCGGCGCCAGGCCGCGAATGCCGCCTTGTAGCCCGGCAGGCGTCGCGCGATCCGCCACCCGCGCCAGACACGAGCCGGGTCATCGCGGAGATATTCGGGCAGATAGTCAACCGGTGCCGTGATCGCCGCATGAACGGGATGGGTCGCCTTATCCGTCGGGTGCCTCAGCGAAATGATGCGAAACGCCACCCCTCGCTCCTGGAGTCCGAGCAGTTCCTGCGCAATGAAGGTCTCGGACAGCCGCGGATAGCCCTTGAGGACGATCGCAACCGGACCGGTGGGCAGAGCGCTCTCCGGTATCACGCCATCCGCCTCCGCCATCACGCCGGGCGACGGAAAGGCACGGTACCCGCAGCGGCACTGACCGTCTGCAAATGTTTCCGGACAAAGTTCTGTACGTTCTCCAACCCACCCAGCAGGTCGACATTAGAGGCTTCGGACGGACGTTTCCGGCTCGGCAGAAGCCGCAGGGCATTCGCCATTGCGCGGGGTGAGCGATCGCCGTCGTCGACCAGCATGCCCAGCAGCCCCCATTCCTCGGCCTTCTTGGCCCGGATGTACTGCTCCAGCCGGGGCTCGGTGCGCGGCACGATCAGCGCCCGCTTGTCGAAGGACAGGATCTCGCAGAACGTATTGTAGCCGCCCATCGCCACGATACCGGCGCAGCGCGACATCAGCGCCTCGATCCGGCTGTCGAAGGTGATGGCGTGGACCCGGTCGAGCCGGGAGGCGCGATCCATGAATTCCGTCTGCTGTTCGTAGGGCATGAACGGACCGAGCACCAGGAGCGCCGGATAAGGCAACTCCGAGTCATGTTCATAGGCCCGCAGCACCCAATCCATCACCGGCTCCCCGTCGCCGCCACCGCCGGCGGTGACCAGCAGGAACGGATCGTCGGCAAACGGAATGTTCGGCTTCGGCGCGGGCGCACTGGAGGCTTCGCGTCGCAGATAGCCGGTATATCGCATCTTGGAGCGGACTGAGGCTGGAATATCCAGGCCTTCCAACGGGTCGCAGATCTCCTCCCGGCCATAAACCCAGATCTCGTCGTAAAGATCGCGCAGTGCCGGAAGCACCTTCTTGCGTTCCCATTCGGGGGCCAGGGCCGCTGGTTCGTCCATCACGTCCCTCAGACCAAGCACCAGCGGTGTGCCGCGCTCCTTGAGCATGAGAAGCGTATCGCGCACCTCTCCCCGCAGGCCCAGAGGTTCCTTGTCGACGATGAAAAGGTCCGGATCGAACGCC
>CALAHL010000529.1 GCA_937891725.1 uncultured Rhodospirillaceae bacterium
AAATGGCCCGCGTGCGCGATGTCGAGATTGCCGAGGTTCCCGAGGATTGCCGGCAGATCTATCAGCGGTTCGCCACCGAATACGGCCCGTTTCTCAATCAGGTGAAAGTCTTCGCCCATCGGCCCCCGGCCCTGCGCCATCTGATGGCGATGCTGTTGGAATTCGCCGACGAGACGGTGCTGCCGAAGCGTTATCTGGAGATCGCCCTGGTGGTGGTCTCCAAACTGACCGAATGCCCCTATTGCGTCGCCCACCACGCGCCCCGGCTGCAGGAACAGGGCGTCAGCGTCGAAGCGGTCGAGAACATTCTCGACCCGGAGGTGCCGGGCTTCGATGCGGTCGATCACCTGGTGCGTGATTACGCGATCAAGGTGTCGAACACCCCCTACATGATCCGCGACGGGATGTTCGAGCAGTTGAAGGTGCATTTCTCCGAGGAGCAGATTGTCGAGCTGACCCTGCGCACTGCGCTGTGCGGTTTCTTCAACCGGTTCAACGACGCGCTGCAGATCGAGATGGAAGAGGGCGTGATGGACGACATGCTGGCACGTGGGTTCACCCAGGCCAGTCTGCCGACCCACAGGACCGAGGAGGCTGCGGAATGACCGGCACGACAGACTCCCTCACCGGAAAGGCCGCCTTCATCTCAGGGGCCGGCCGGAACATCGGCCGGGCGATCGCACTTGAGCTTGCGGGACGCGGCGCCGACATCGTGCTGAACGGGCGTGCGGACCAATCGGTCTGCGACGCAGTCGCCAAGGAGGTGACAGCACTGGGCCGGAAGGTCCTGGTGGTCATGGGAGATGTCGGGCGCTCCGAGCAGGTGTCCGAGATGGCCAAAAAGGCCCTGGCCACGTTCGGCACCGTTCATATCGTGGTGAACAACGCCGCAATCCGCCCGGAAAAGCCGTTCCTGGAGATGAGCGACGACGACTGGCATCGGGTGATCGACACCGATCTGCACTCCAGCTTCTACACCGCCCGCGCGTTCGGCCCCGGCATGGTCGACGCCGGCTGGGGTCGGATCGTCAATCTGACCGGCATGAACGCGATCCACGGGTATGCCGGGCGCGCTCCGGTCTCCGCCGCCAAGCACGGGCTTTGGGGGCTGACCAAGTCGCTGGCCAAGGAGCTGGGTCCGAAAGGGGTGACGGCGAACGCCATCTCCCCCGGCCCGATCCTGAGCGAGCACAAGGACGAGAGCATGACCCACCACATCAAGAGCCAGTTGGGACGCATCCCGGTCGGCCGGTTGGGCACGCCGGAGGATATAGCCGCCCTGACCGGTTTCCTCGCGTCGGATGCGGGCGGATTCATCAACGGTCAGATGATCGCCGCAAACGGCGGAACCGAGACCTGAAGCGGTTGCGCGGCGCGACCTATTTGGGGCCTGCAGGCGCCTCAAGCTTCGGCTCGCTCGCGAGTTCGGTACGTGGGGTTTCCACGTCTGTCCCCTTGGCGCGGGCCATGGGCCGGCAGCTGACCTCGATCTTGCCGTGCTCAAACCGCCCGATCGGTGTGGCCATCATCCCACCGGCGACCAGATTTCCGACGATCTCGCACCGGGCACGGGTA
>CALAHL010000530.1 GCA_937891725.1 uncultured Rhodospirillaceae bacterium
TTCGGAATCGTAAAACAGTTGTTGGTGCGATCAGTGTGACCGGACCGAAACATCGTTTTTTGGAATCGCGACTGCCAATCCTAGCTGATCTTGTGACCGCCACAGCCGCGCAGATTAGCCTATCAATCGAACGTGGATGATCCTCTTTGGGCTACATGCTCTGAAATCAGGAGTGATACCGCCCTAGTTAGGTCACCGACTCATAAGCGCGCATCCAAATTCTTGATGCAGCGAGTTTGACGAGGGCGAGATAGTTGGCGTCGTGCTTCTCGTATCTGGTGGCGACGGCCCTGAAGTGTTTGAGTTTACTGAAGAAGCGCTCGACGCGGTTTCGGTAGCGGTACAAGAAGGCGCTGAAGGCAGGGATGTTCTTGCGACGGGGCATGGGTTTGATGTTTGCCCAAGCGCCGCGTTTGGCGAGTGCCGTGCGCAGGGCGTCACTGTCATAGGCGCGATCGGCGAGCAGGATCTGGCCGTTGCCCATTTCATTCAGCATATCAGCCGCACTCCGGCCGTCATGGGCTTGACCCTCGCTGAGCTTGAGAGTGATCGGCAGGCCGTTGGCATCGACGAGAGCGTGGATCTTGGTGGTCAGCCCGCCTCGCGAGCGCCCCATGCAGCGGGTGTGAGGTCCGTCCCCAAGGGCGGCTCCAGGGGTGGCGTCGGCGTCTTGCGGACCCCCTTTTTAACGTTGGCGGCATGCTGGTGAACCCGGATCGAGGAGGAATCCACCATCTGTAGATCGCCGTCATAGGCCGCTGAAACCGTCGCGAAGATCCGGTCCCACACACCGAGCTTCCGCCACCGAACGAACCGATTGTAGCAGGTCGTCGACGGGCCGTAGCGCTCCGGGATGTCGGCCCACGGCGAGCCCGTTCGAAGCCGCCAGTAGATCCCGTTCAAGACCTTCCGGTCGTCAACCCGAGGCACCCCGCGCGGCTTGTTCGGCAGCAGCGGCTCGATGATCGACCACTCGAAGTCACTCAACTCATAGCGTCGTGAAGCCATTCAAGATCCTCCCAGGATCTTGAATCACAAACAGGGGTCGGAACAAGAGCAGTGCGAAATCGTACGCTAAGACCGAACGGAGCATGAACTCTCATCACGCACACGCATGATGGTCTGGTGGCTGGTTCCGAATTTCCGGGCGTTGGTGACAATGAGAATGTCCCCCGATCCCAGACGGTCCATGAGTTTGGAGCAGCCGCGGCGCTGGGCGATGGCGGTACTGCCGGAGGTTGTTTCAGTAACGATCCGGCACGGCTGGACCTGGAAGTCTGCGGACTCAATTTCCTGAATCTGGTTCTAGGTTGTCTGGCCGGTCGTGGAGACGCGAGCATAGGCGAATGTACGTGGCATGGATGCTAATTTCGTCCAAATAAG
>CALAHL010000531.1 GCA_937891725.1 uncultured Rhodospirillaceae bacterium
ATCTGGTCAAGGCAGGCCACGAGGTACACGGATTCGACCTGGTCGCCACCCAGATGTCCGGGCTCGAAGCCGAAGGCGGGCACAAGGCCACCACCCCGATGGGCGCTGTCGATGGCGCCGAGGTGGTGATCACCATGCTGCCGGAAGGCCAACATGTCCGTTCGGTCTATGAGACCGACGTGTTCGGCCGGGCCCCCAAGGGCACGCTGCTGATCGACTGCTCGACGATCGATGTCGCGACGGCGCGGGACGTGGCCGAAAAGGCAGGCGAACATGGGCTTGAGATGATCGACGCGCCGGTCTCCGGCGGCACCGCGGGCGCATCCGGCGGAACCCTGACCTTCATGGTCGGCGGACCCGAGACCGTGTTTGCGAAAGCCAAGCCATACCTGGAAATCATGGGCGCGACGATCGTGCACGCCGGAGGTGCCGGGAACGGCCAGGCGGCGAAGATCTGCAACAACATGATGCTGGGCATCAACATGCTGGGCGTCTGCGAAGGCTATACGATGGCGGAAAAGCTTGGTCTGGACACCAAGAAGCTGTTTGAGATCAGCTCTAAGTCGTCCGGGCAGAGCTGGGCCATGACGTCCTATTGTCCGGTCCCGGGCCTGGTCGAGACCGCTGCGTCGAATCGGGAGTTCGCAGCCGGATTTTCCGGCAACATGATGCTGAAGGATCTAAGCCTTGCCCAGGACGCGTCGACGGACGTGAATGCCTCCACACCTCTGGGTTCGGAGGCGCGAAAGCTGTTCCGAGACTATGTCGAAAGTGGTCATGGTGATCTTGATTTTTCAGGTATCATTAAAATGATTCGGGGCGAATAAACAGGGCGGACTTGTAGAAAAGAGCATTGCAACGGTGATCTTGATCCTATAGATGCCGTTAGAGACACCTTAAATCGGGATTGGCTAAAGTAAGCACATGTCCAATGTTGATACAGACACCTCGAGCTCCGACCCCGTGAAAGACGCACGGGCGGGCTACCTTGAAGCGATCAAACTGATCGAGCGGCTCCACCGCCAGTTTCTGGAGGTCGTGAAAACAGAGCTTGACCGTTTCGGGATCGAGGACATCAACAATATTCAGGCGCTGATTCTGTTCAATATCGGTGAGGAAGAGCTGACGGTCGGTGAATTGACGAACCGTGGCTACTATCTCGGCTCTAACGTGTCGTACAATGTTCGCAAGATGGTGGAGAACGGCTACTTGGTCCAGGAGCGCTCGACCCATGACAGACGGTCCATCCGCGTCAAACTGTCGGATAAGGGTCTTGAGCTGTGCACCCGCATGAATGACATGTTCGACCGGCACGCCGCCTCCCTGACCGATGCGGGCTTCAAGAAAGACGACCTGTCGGATGTCAGCGAGTCCTATCGGACGCTGGAGCGGTTCTGGATCTCCATGCTGAACTACAATCTGCGTGGCGGAACCGGCGCGCTTTAGAGCGGCACAGCACCGTGTTTTCGGGCGAGGCCGTGATCTCGCCGCAATCCTTCAGCTTTATTCCCTTGGACCGTGGTTTTCCCACGATTAGAGTGCGCGCGCTGCGGACATCGTTCCGGGGCCATGTGTAACCTAACAATCATCGGATCTCGTCATGCGCCTCACGCGATATTTTCTGCCCACTCTGAAGGACACCCCCCGCGAAGCGGAGATCGTGTCCCACCGTCTGATGCTGCGTGCGGGGATGATCCAGCAGGCCAGCGCCGGAATTTATTCCTGGCTGCCGCTGGGCTTCACCGTGATGAAGAAGATCGAGCAGATCGTCCGGGAAGAGCAGAACCGCGCCGGATGGAACGAAGTGCTGATGCCGACGATCCAGTCCGCAGATTTCTGGAAAGAGAGCGGCCGGTATGACGACTACGGCAAGGAAATGCTGCGGATCAAGGATCGGCACGACCGCGACATGCTGTACGGTCCGACCAATGAAGAGTTGATCACAGATATCTTCCGAACCCACGTCCGAAGCTACAAGGAGCTGCCGGGTCGGCTGTATCATATTCAATGGAAATTCCGGGACGAGGTCCGCCCCCGCTTCGGCGTGATGCGTGGCCGCGAGTTTCTGATGAAAGACGCCTACAGCTTCGACATCGACTTCGAGTCTGCCCGGAGGTCATACAACCGGCAGTTCGTCGCCTATCTGCGGACCTTCGACCGGATGGGCCTGAAGGCGATCCCGATGGCGGCGGACAGCGGGCCGATCGGCGGCGATCTGAGCCACGAGTTCATCATCCTGGCCGATACCGGCGAGAGCGAGGTGTTCTGCCACAGGGATTGGCTGACCACCGACGCCGTGCCCGCGACCATCGACTACGAGGGTGATCTGCAGCCGATCGTGGACGCGTGTACCGCCCGCTATGCCGCCACCGACGAGAAACACGATCCCGCCACATGCCCGGTTGCGGCCGAGGATCTGGTGAACACGCGCGGTATCGAGGTCGGCCACATCTTCTTTTTCGGCACCAAGTACTCCAAGCCGTTGGGCGCGAAGATCGCCCTGCCAGATGGGACCGAGGATTTCGTGCAGATGGGCTCCTACGGTGTCGGCGTCTCCCGTCTGGTCGCCGGAATCATCGAGGCCAGCCATGACGACAACGGCATCATCTGGCCGGAGGCGGTAGCCCCGTTCAAGGTCGGCATCGTCAACCTCAAGGTCGGTGACGCCGCCTGTGACGCGGCCGCAGAGTCCTTGTATGATGGGTTCACGACCGCCGGTGTCGAGGTTTTGCTGGATGACACCGACAACCGGGCCGGCGCCAAACTCGCCAACATGGATCTGATCGGCCTGCCCTGGCAGGTGGTGGTCGGGCCGCGCGGCATCGCGACCAATGTGGTCGAGGTCAAGAACCGCAAGACCGGCGAGAAACATGAGATGTCACCGGAGCAGGCGCTGTCCAAGCTGACCGCCTGAACGGATGGTCCCCGAGATCCCCAACGGAAAGGCGAACGTCATGGTCTTCGGCGCTTTCGAGCGGATGCTGGCGATGCGCTACCTCCGCGCCCGGCGTCAGGAAGGCTTCATTTCGGTGATCGCCGGATTTTCGCTGATGGGCATCGGGCTTGGCGTGGCGACGCTGATCATCGTGATGAGCGTGATGAACGGCTTCCGGATCGAGTTGACCTCCCGCATTCTCGGCCTGAACGGCCACGCGGCGGTGTACTCGAACGTCGGACCGATCACCCAGTTCGACGAGTTGGCGGTGCGCATCGCCTCAATCCCCACTGTGTTCTCGGTCACCCCCCAGGTTGAAGGTCAGGCCATGCTGACGGCAAACGGCGTCGCCTCCGGCGGTGTCGTGCGCGGCCTCCGACCCAGCGACCTCAAGGCCAAGGCCCTGATCGCCGACAAGATGGTGGCGGGCTCCCTCGACGCCTTCGAGGGCAAGAACGCCGTCGTGCTCGGCGCCCGGCTGGCGCAAAGACTTGGCGTGCGGGTCGGCGACAAGGTCACCCTGATCTCGCCTCAGACGGCGGTCACGGTGATCGGATCGATGCCGCGCCTGAAGGCCTATGACGTGGTCGGCCTGTTCGAGGTCGGCATGTTCGAATACGACAATTCCTTCGTCTACATGCCGCTGGAGGCCGCCCAGATTTTCTTCCAGGTCAAAGACGCTGTGAACGCGCTTGAGGTCGTCACCGACGATCCGGACACCGTCCGGGAGCTTCGGGTCCCGATGGTCGAGGTGCTGCCGAACGGCACCTATTTCTACGACTGGCAGCAGAGAAATTCCAGCTTCTTCAATGCGTTGCAGGTCGAACGCAACGTCATGTTCCTGATCCTGACCCTGATCATCCTGGTGGCGGCGTTCAACATCATTTCGTCGATGATCATGCTGGTGAAGGACAAGAACCGGGACATCGCGGTGCTGCGGACCATGGGGGCGAGTCGGGGCATGATCACCCGGATTTTCTTCATGACCGGCGCCAGCGTGGGCGTGATCGGGACCGCGGCGGGCGGTCTGCTCGGCTTGGCCTTTTGCCTCAACATCCAGACCATTCAGGGCTGGGTCGAGACAGTGTTCGGGCCGGTCTTCCCGGCAGAGGTCTATTTTCTGAGTCAGGTTCCCGCAGTGGTCGACCTGCACGAGATCACGGTCGTAATCATCATGGCCCTGATCCTGACCTTCGCGGCGACGATCTATCCCGCCTGGCGCGCGGCCCGCGTCGATCCGGTGGAGGCGCTGCGCTATGAATGACAAGACGAAGGAACAAGCAGCCAAAGGCCCGGTTCTCCGGCTGTCCCAGGTCACGCGCCGGTTCGGCGAGGGCGACCATGTGGTCGATGTCCTCAAGGGCGTCGATCTGCGGCTGATGCCGGGCGAACTGGTGGCGCTGGTCGGCCCGTCGGGCGCCGGCAAGTCGACCCTGCTCCATATCACCGGCTTGCTCGAACAGCCGAGCTCGGGCCGTGTGCTCATCGAAAGCCAGGACTGCGCCGCAATGGGCGATGCCGAACGGACGCGCCTGCGGCGGGACACGATCGGCTTCGTCTATCAGTTCCATCATCTTCTTCCGGAGTTCTCGGCCCTCGAGAACGTCATGGTCCCGCAGATGATCAACGGGCTGTCGCGCAAACAGGCGCGGGACCGCTCGGCCCAATTGCTGAAAATGGTCGGCCTGGACCAACGCATGGATCACCGTCCCGCCAAACTGTCCGGCGGGGAGCAGCAACGGGTCGCGATCGTGCGCGCCATCGCCAATGTGCCGAAAGTGCTGCTGGCGGACGAGCCGACCGGCAATCTCGACCCGCAAACCGCCGCCGAGGTATTCGCCCAACTCACCAAGATCGTTCGGGTGACGGGGCTATCCGCCCTGATCGCCACCCATAATTTCGAGTTGGCCCGCAGCATGGACCGGACGCTGGAGATGAAGGACGGGCGCCTGGTGGAGCGGGACTGGAACGCAGCACCGGTCTGAGTTCGCGCGCTCCCTACCCTTTCCGCCATGCGTCCCTATATCGTGGGAACGCAACACAACCTTTGGACCCGCCCCATGCTGATGACCCTGCTGCTCGCCGTTCATATCGTGGCCGCCGTGATTTGGGTGGGCGGCATGTTCTTCGCCTATGTGTGTCTGCGACCGGCGGTGGGCGGGATCGAGCCCGCGTCCGAGCGGCCGAAGCTGTGGGTGCGGACCTTCGGGCGGTTCTTCCCGATCGTGGCGGTCTCGGTGGTCGCCTTGCTGGTCACCGGATACGCGATGCTGCTCGGCCCGCTCGGCGGGTTCGCCGCGGCCGGCGTCTACGTCCACGTGATGCATCTGACCGGGCTGATCATGTGCGCGATCTTCGGCCACCTGTATTTCGGGGTCTGGCCGAAATTCCGCCGCGCGGTCGAGGCGGGCGAGACGGAACTCGCCGGCAAGAAACTGGCGACGATCCGGATGATCGTCGCGGTCAATCTCGGGCTTGGCTGGATCACGGTACTGGCCGGCAGCACCGGGCGTTACTGGCCGGTCTGAGGGCGGCGCCGCTCGAACTTCCCCTGGAAAATCTCCGTGGTAACAACTATACTGGCCCTACCCCAAAACCCGAACTTTTTCATGAGTTATG
>CALAHL010000532.1 GCA_937891725.1 uncultured Rhodospirillaceae bacterium
ATGGAAAAAAATATTGCAGTGCAAAATCCGTTGATCGACAGAAGGGTTGCGGTCGACATCTCGAAAGGCATTAACGGAGATCCGTTCTCGGTTCTTGGCGTCCATCCGGACGGGACCGGGGTCATCGTTCGAGCTTTTGTTCCGGGCGCCGAGGCAGTCGACCTTGTGGACGCCGAGACCGACAGCGCGATCGCGCCGCTTGAGCCTGTTGGGGTTGACGGTGTTTTCGCGGTCCGCCTCAAGGCCCATCCCGGGGCCTATAACCTGCGGGCGCGCAGAGGTGAGGATATCTGGACCTTTATGGATGCCTACGCGTTCCCGCCAGTGATCGGTCCGCAGGACGAGTACTATCTCTCCGAAGGCACGCACAGGCGGCTCTGGGATGTTCTGGGTGCGCATCCGATGCTCCATGAGGGTGTTGAAGGTGTTCACTTTGCGGTCTGGGCACCGAATGCGCTGCGGGTCTCTCTGGTCGGCGAATTCAATGACTGGGACGGTCGCCGTCACGTCATGCGCGCGCGCGGCGCCTCAGGGGTTTGGGAAATCTTCATCCCTGGCCTGGAAGCCGGCACAAGCTACAAATATGAGATCCGCTCGGCAGGCGGTGTCCTGCAACCGCTGAAATCCGATCCGGTCGGGTTCGGCTCGGAACATCCGCCGGAGAACGCCTCGATCGTTCGCGACCTGCGCGGGCGCGAGTGGTCGGACGACGATTGGATGCTGCGCCGAGGCGATTTGCACAGGGTCGACAAACCGATCTCGATCTACGAGGTGCATCTCGGCTCCTGGCGGCGGCGGCCCAAGGAAGGCAACCGCGCGCTGTCCTATCACGAGCTTGCGGACGAACTGATCCCCTACGCGGTTGATCTCGGTTTCACCCATATCGAACTGATGCCGATCTCGGAATACCCCTTCGACGGATCCTGGGGTTACCAGCCGGTTGGGCTGTTCGCGCCGACCATACGACACGGCACGCCGGATGAGTTCCGGGATTTCGTGCAGGCCTGCCATAAGGCGGGACTGGGAGTGATTCTGGACTGGGTGCCTGGGCATTTCCCGACCGATCCGCACGGTCTCGGAAAGTTCGACGGCCAGGCTCTGTATGAGCATGTCGACCCGCGCGAGGGCTTCCATCAGGACTGGAACACCCTGATCTTCAATTACGGTCGGACCGAGGTTGCGAACTACCTGATCGCCAATGCGCTCTACTGGCTGAAGGAACACCATGTGGACGCACTGCGCGTCGATGCGGTGGCCTCGATGCTGTATCGCGACTACAGCCGGAAAGCCGGGGAATGGGTGCCGAATATCCACGGCGGCCGTGAAAACCTGGAGGCGATTTCGTTCCTGAAACGGATGAACGAGGTGGTCTACGGCGAAGACAACTCGATCATGACCATTGCCGAGGAAAGCACCGCCTGGCCCGGCGTAACCCGCCCAACCGATTCCGATGGTCTCGGGTTCGGGTTCAAGTGGAACATGGGGTGGATGAACGACACGCTGGAGTACATGAAGGAAGACCCGGTCAACCGCCGCTACCATCACTCCAAGATGACCTTCGGGCTGAACTACGCCTTCACCGAGAACTTCATCCTTCCGCTCAGCCATGACGAAGTCGTGCACGGCAAGGGATCGATCTTGGGCCGGATGCCGGGCGACCGGTGGCAGAAATTCGCCAACTTGCGGGCCTATTACGGCTTCATGTGGGCCCACCCGGGCAAAAAGCTGATCTTCATGGGCTCGGAATTCGGCCAAGCCACAGAATGGAACCATGATTCGACGCCGGATTGGACCGTACTCGAGGACGGCGCCCATCAGGGCGTGCGCACGCTGATCCGTGACCTGAATGCGCTTTACCGCGAGACTCCAGCGCTGTATCGCCGAGATCACCGGGCCGATGGGTTCCAATGGATGAACGGCGCCGGAGACGCGGAATCCGTGATTTCGTGGGTGCGGCATGGCGAAGACGGCGATAAGCCGGTTTTGGCGGTGTTCAACTTCACTCCCGTCGTGCGCGAGAACTGGCGGATCGGCGTACCGGCCACGGGGCGCTGGGCGGAGCGGCTCAACACCGACGCGTCCATCTACGGTGGCAGCGGTGTTGGCAATCTCGGCGGTGTCGACAGCAGTCCAGAGGGTTGTGACGGTCAATCACAGTCTGTCAGCCTGACGCTGCCGCCGCTTTCCGCGATGTTCTTCGAACTGGAGTAGGGGGAGCGGCGCTCAGCGCGCTGTCCATCCTCCGTCGACCTTGATGCCGGAGCCCGTCACCGATCCGGAGGCGGGTGACAGCAGGTAGACCACGGCGGCGGCCACGTCTTCCAATTGACCCAACTCGCCAGTAGCGAGCCGGCCGAGCGTGTCGGCCTTGAAATCCGGGTTCTCGAAGAACGGACGGGTCAGCGGAGTCTCGACGAAGGTCGGTCCGACCGCGTTAACGCGGATGCCGTGCGGGCCAAGATCCCAGGCCATCGCCTTGGTCAGTCCCTCGATCGCATGTTTGCTCGCGCAGTAGACCGAGCGGTTGGGTGCGCCCACATGGCCCATCTGGGACGACATGTTGACGATCGATCCCTTCACGCTGCCGGCGATCATGCCCTGTGCGACCGCCTGTGCCACGAAAAAGCACGACCGGACGTTCAGATCGAACAGCTGATCGAAATGTGCGATTGAAACATCCTGGAATGGCTCCGGAATGTTTGAGCCCGCATTGTTCAGGACGCCGTCAAGCGGACCGAGGCCTTTGATCCGCGCGATCGTCGCCTCGACGTCGGTGACGTCCTGGACGATGGATTCGGTGCGTCCGGATAGCCCGTTCGCCGAGATTTTGGCGGCTAATGCCTCCAGCGGTCCTGCGGATCGGCTCATCAGGATCACATGGGCGCCGGCTTCCGCTAGCGCCTCGGCGCAGGCGGCGCCAAGCCCGCGTCCGGCACCGGTGACCAGAATCCGTTTGCCGTCCAGGCGAAATCGGTCCGCGACTTTGATCGGGCGCTCATCCGAGAGCGTATCAGGCATTTTTCCCTCCATAGCGCCGGACGCGAATGTCGGCCTGCTCTTTGTGGCCCATGAACCCTTCGAGCGCGCACAGGCGTGAGCAGTATTCCCCCACCATCGCGCTGGCTTCGTCGGTCAGCACCCGCTGATAGGTGCAGGTCTTCATGAACTTGCCGACCCAGAGCCCGCCGGTGTAACGCGCCGCCCTTCGGGTGGGCAGCGTGTGGTTGGTGCCGATCACCTTGTCGCCATAGGCCACATTGGTGCGGGGGCCCAGGAACAGCGCGCCGTAGTTTGTCATTTCGGCCAAGAACTTGTCGTCGTCGCGGGTCATGACCTGGACATGCTCGCTTGCGATCTCGTCGGCGACTTTCACCATCTCATCCAGATCCTCGACCACGATCACCTGTCCGTAATCCGCCCAAGCGACCGATGCGACAGCGGCGGTGGGCAGAATCGTCAACTGCCGCTCGATCTCCGCCATCGTGTCGCGCGCCAGCTTCTCGCTGTCCGTGACCAGGATGGCAGGGGAGTTCGGACCATGCTCGGCTTGCCCCAG
>CALAHL010000533.1 GCA_937891725.1 uncultured Rhodospirillaceae bacterium
GGCATGGGAAATCCGGGGGGGGCCGCACAGATCGCGCTGGTAATGCTGGGGTTCGTCGTTCTGTTGATCTGGGCGGAGCGCAGATCACGGCGGCGCCAGAGGTATCATAACACCAGCTCCAAGATGCGGCCGATCGACGGGATACCGCTGCGCGGTCTTCAAGCTGTTGCGGCCACTTGCCTCTGCGCGCTGCCGGTGGTCCTTGGGTTCGTGATCCCAGCCACCGTTCTGGCCGACTACGCGTTCACAAGCTCGTCCGCAGTCTGGTCTTCGGATTTCCTTGGCTTTGCGGCGAACAGCCTGATGCTGGCCACCATCGCCGCCCTTGTCGCGGTCGCAATCGCCACCTTGCTCGCCTATGCGGCACGGCAACGGGCCGGGGCGCTGCTGCTGACCTTGGTGCGCCTGTCCGGGTTGGGCTACGCGATTCCCGGTGCGGTGATCGCGATCGGCGTTCTGATCCCGTTCGCGGCATTCGACAATGCGCTCGACGCCCTGCTGCGGGAAACCGTCGGCATTTCCACCGGCCTGCTGTTGAGCGGTACGATCCCCGCCCTCATCTTCGCCTACACAGTCCGCTTTCTGGCGGTCTCCTTGGGGGCTGTCGAGGCCGGTTTCTCGCGGGTCACCCCGGCGATGGAACATGCAGCCCGAACGCTGGGCCATTCCCCAACCGCAACCTTGCGTCGGGTGCATCTGCCGATGATTCGGGGCAGCCTGCTGACCGGCGGGTTGCTGGTGTTCGTGGACACCATGAAAGAGCTGCCCGCGACCCTGGTTCTGCGCCCGTTCAACTTCGACACCCTGGCAACCTTCGTTTACCAATACGCCTCCGACGAGGCCTTGGAGGCCTGCGCACCTGCGGCTTTGGCGATCGTGATCACCGGGCTGATTCCGGTTCTGCTGCTGGCCCGATCTATCGGCGACGCCCGGGTGACAAAGCGTCGGCGCTAGAGAAACGCCGGATCCTTCCCTTACTTCGCCTTCATCGCCTCGGCAGCCAGCGCCCGGATCTCCGAGGCGGCCGTCCCGCGCTTTTGATACTCGGTGACCCCTTTGCCCTCGGCCATCGAGGCTGCCAGAGCCACCCGGTTGCCGATCCGGGTCTTCGCAAGGGTGGCTGACATCTCGGAAATCTTGGACAGCATGGCCTCAGTCAGGTTCGTGCGAGGCGGCACCCGATTGAGCACCAGTAGAGCAGGCGTCTTCTCGGAGGCCGCAAGCTTCAGGGTCGGCACCGTCGCCCAGACGTCCATCGGCGATGGCTGCACGGGAATCAGCACCAGATCGGCCGCCCGCACCGCGATCTTGGCCTCGGTTTCGGCATGCGGCGGGCTGTCGATAACCACCACGTCATGGTCCCGCGCCAACCGCTCGACCTCCCCGGCCGTGCGCCAGCCACCGAGCCGATGCACGGTGACCCCACCCTTGCCGCGACCGTTGGTCGGCATCGGAATGCCAAGCTCTTCCCGCATCTCCCACCAGGTCGACAGCGAGGCCTGCGGGTCGATGTCCACGACCGCCACCGACTTGCCGCTTTCGGCCCAGGCGATCGCAAGATGGGCGGCCAGGGTGGTCTTTCCGGCCCCGCCCTTCTGTTGCGCAACGGTGACAATCCGCGCGGTCATCATGGTCTCCCCAAGATTTCTTGAAGCGTCACAATACCGATTTCCCGCCTATGTTGCACTGCAAAATCACACCGGATGCCGAGAAGGCTTGACCGCGCGCCCGGTTTCCCGCACCTGACCCCTCATGTCAGTTGCCCGCCAGATCTCCGATTCAAGTGCCCGCCGCGAGGCCGCCGATCTGCTGCGATCAGGCGAGCTCGTCGCGTTTCCGACCGAGACGGTCTACGGGCTGGGCGCGGACGCAACCAACGAGACCGCCGTCGCTCGGATCTTCGAGGTCAAGGGCCGACCCCGATTCAACCCGTTGATCAGTCATGTGCCATCGACCGAAGCCGCCTTCGCCCTTGGCCAGGCCGACGCGCGGGCGGAAGTTATTGCGGAGACATTCTGGCCGGGGCCGCTGACGCTGGTTCTGAAACGGACGGCCGCATGTCCGATCGCCTGGCTGACCAGCGCCGGTCTCGACAGTGTCGCACTGCGGGTCCCGGGATTCTCCGTCGCGCGGGATCTGCTGTCCGAAGTCGGCCGTCCGATCGCCGCCCCCAGCGCGAACCGGTCGGGCCGGATCAGTCCGACCACTGCCGCTCATGTCGCGCTGGAGTTGGGAGATCGCATTCCACTGATCCTGGACGGTGGACCCTGCGACGTGGGGCTTGAAAGCACCGTGTTGGATCTCTCAGGCGCGACCGCGCGCCTGCTACGCCCCGGCGGGGTCAACCGGTCGGAGATCGAGGCGCTAATTGGCCCGATTGAGCTGGCGCAGGCCGGAGACACGATCACCGCGCCGGGCATGTTGGCCAGCCACTACGCACCCGATGCGGCCCTGCGCCTGAACGCAACCACATGTCAGATGGGCGAGGTGTTTCTCGATTTCGGCTCCACGCTCTCCGGTGAGGCCGAAGCTGATCTCAGTTCGTCCAGCGATCTGATGGAGGCGGCCGCCAACCTGTTCGCGCTGCTCCGCGCGCTCGATCGCCCCGGAGTGACCCGGATCGCGGTCGCACCGATCCATCTGCACGGCGACCCCGAGTCCGGCCTCGCCGCCGCCATCAACGATCGGCTGAGGCGGGCGGCCGCCCCACGCGGCTAACGGATCCGTCGAAACCGGCATCTTTCTCGTTCCGGCACCACCGGAAGACGCGCAGCGACGGGCCGGGTTATGCTGTCCCTTCCTGCACTTCCGGAGGGTCCCAAGATGCTCGCCCGCCCGATCACCGACGTCGAAATTCGCACCTACCGGGAGGACGGCATCGTCCGCTTGCGCGGACTGTTTGATCCGGAGGTCGTCGAGACCATGCGGAACGCCGCAGAGGAATGCATGGCCGCCGATCCGACCGATCTGACCATGGAGATCGCGCGGATGCAGAAGACCGATGGCCGGTTCTTCTTCGACACGTTCCTGTGGTTGCGAAACCAGAAATGCCGAGATTTCGTACATCATTCGATCGCCGCTGAGATTGCGGGGCGGCTGATGGGCGCCTCCAAGACCAATATCTTCTTCGACCAATGGCTCATCAAAGAACCGGGCACCCTGATTGAGACGCCGTGGCATCACGACATGCCGTATTGGCCGGTCCTGGGAGACCATGTCTGCACGCTTTGGCTGGCGCTTGATCCGGTGACGGCCGAGACCGGAGCGGTCGAATACATCAGAGGGTCACACCGCTGGGGGCAACGGTTGAAGCCGCAAAGCTTCAGCGGCCATACCAAATTCGATGAGGACCTGCCGCCGGTTCCGGATATCGAGGCGGAACGGGACCGGCACGAGATGATCCAACACGCGCTGGAACCCGGCGACTGCACGGTGCACCATGGGTTACTGGTCCACCACGCGCCCGGCAACAGCGCGACCGATCGACGACGGCGCGCCTATGTCACGCGCTGGACCGGCGACGACGCCCGGTTTCATCCCCATGACGGGGTTCAGCATATGCCGCCCCTCCCCGATATCCCGGCGGGTGGGCCTCTCGACAGCGATCTTTGGCCCGTGATCTGGCGGGAATGAGGAGTCAGGAATGCGCGCACTCACCATCGCCGCCGCCCAACTCGGTCCAATCGACCGCGTCCACAGCCGTGCCGAGGTCGTCGATCGACTGATCGGCCTGATGCGGACTGCCAAGGCGCGGGGTGCTGATCTGATCGTGTACCCCGAGTTGGCGCTCACCACCTTCTTTCCGCGCTGGTATATCGAGGATGCGGCCGAACTCGATGCGTACTACGAGCGGGAGATGCCGGGACCGGAGACGGCACCGCTGTTCGCGGAGGCGAAGCGTCTTGGGATAGGGTTTCACCTGGGCTACGCGGAAAAGACAGCCGACGGACACCGGTTCAACACCGCCATCCTGGTTGAAAAATCCGGGGAGATCGTCGGAAAATACCGCAAGATTCACCTGCCCGGACATGCCGAGCACGAACCGTGGCGCGCGTTCCAGCATTTGGAGAAGCGGTATTTCGAGCCGGGCAATCTGGGGTTCCGGGTGTTCGACGCCTTTGGCGGCCGGATCGGGATCGCGATCTGCAATGACCGTCGCTGGCCGGAGACCTATCGGGTGATGGGTTTACAGGGTTCGGAAGTGATCCTGATCGGCTTCAACACCCCGATCCACAACCCTCCGTTCCCAGAGCACGACCGGCTGTCCTGGCATCACAATTCGATTGTCATGCAGGCCGGCGCCTATCAGAACGCCAGCTTTGTTGTCGGCGTGGCCAAGGCCGGGGTCGAGGAGGGCGTCCATCATATGGGAGGCAGCCAGATCATCGCGCCGTCCGGTGAGACGATCGCCTCCGCCACCACAGAAGCGGACGAGCTGGTGATCTCGACCTGTGATCTCGACCAATGCCGCTCCTACCGAGACAGCGTGTTCGCTTTCGAGCGGCACCGGGAACCGGCCAGCTACGCCCTGATCACCGGCACCAAAGGCCCGGTCGACCCAGCGCGCGCGGTGGAGATCGATCCGGCCCTCGGTGTGGTACCCGATTAGGTTGGCCCCCCCTGATCGAACCGGTCGAGGCACTCATCTCGACCCTGCCGGTTCAGTCGCATCACATGCTCCGAACGCGGTTAAATTCGCCGTTGACCGGTGGGGTTGATGATGTGGACCTGATAATCTGATATGATAGTAAAATAATGGAGGAAATAGGTCGAACAAAAATCGACGTGACTTCGCGGCGATACACGATGCAGGACTGGAGGAATTTTGGCTGAAAAAATTAATATATAAATAAATACCAAATTTATTCTGTTGATATTTAGAGTGATAGGCGAACCGCCGGTCGACGACATTGTGCGGGCCATCGAGAACCGATTTCCCGAGCACATGGCTGACAATGCGATTTGGGATTTAACAGGTGCCAATTTGAGCACTCTGGATCTCTATAGCTTCGCCAAAATCGCTGATGCGGGCCAGAAGGTCGCCCAGTATCGCCGACCGGGCAGCCGCACGGCGATCATCAGCAACGGGACGGCTGAGCGTCTCCTCCTGAAGGTCTATACCTCGTTGAGCGAGATGAGCGGATCTCCAATCGACTACAAAATCTGCAGCGATCGGGCGGATGGTCTCGACTGGGTTCGAGAACAAAGCGGCTAGAGTTCAGTCAAGACATGATGGCCGAACCACCAAATCGGACAGGACCGTCATGGCATGTGGCTCGGATGATCCATTCGTATGCTCCCGGCTGGGTCCGCTATCCGCGGCCTCGCCGAGAAGGTGCCACCGGTTTAGGTCGTCTTTTGCGCTTTCCGATTCACATCGGCCTGAGCTCCCCCGACATCCTCAAAGAGATGCCCCAGTTTGGCCTCCATCGTCGCCAGATAGTCATGGTTCTCTGGGTAGACCTGCGCCAACATAGGAACACGTTCAACAACCGTAAGGCCGCAGGCCTCAAGGGCGTCTATCTTAAGGGGGTTGTTGGTCATGAGCCTGACGATGCCCACCCCCAGATAGGTCAGCATTGCCGCTGCCACGTCGAAGTTCCGCTGATCGGCAGAGAACCCCAAACGTAGATTGGCTTCCACCGTGTCGAGACCCTGATCCTGCAAGGCGTAGGCTCGCAGCTTATTGGCCAGACCGATTCCGCGCCCCTCCTGACGCAGGTACAGGATGACGCCTTCGCCCTGCTGGCCAATGCGGGTCCGGGCGTCTGTCAGTTGATCGCCACAATCGCAGCGGCGCGACCCAAACAGATCCCCTGTCATGCATTCAGAGTGCATACGGACCA
>CALAHL010000534.1 GCA_937891725.1 uncultured Rhodospirillaceae bacterium
TTCGCGCCGATGTTCAAGGCGATCCACCTGCGCATCCGACGCTATGTCGAAGCGCTCGGCCTGGACGCCGACCGGTTCCGGTTCCAGTTCACCCGGTCCTGGGGCACGGTCAGCGAGAAGGGCCAGAAGATCCAGCGCCACCGGCACAATCAGAGCCACATTTCGCTCGCCTACTACCCGCTGAAGGGGCCAAATTCCGGCAACATCATCTTCCACATGCCGGACCCGCAGAACGAGTTCACCGCCGGGCTGTTCGAGCCGCACAGCCAGGACATGGGGCTGATCAAGACCCCCAACATTCTGAACAGCGAGATCGTGACCCTGCCGGCCGAGGAGGACGACATCGTGCTGTTCCCCTCCAAGACCTACCACGCCACCGAACCCAACCAGACCGACGGTCCCCGCATCTCGATCTCCACCGACATCGTGGTCACCCTGCGCGAAAGCGATCAGGTGGAATTCGTGATGCCGGATGTCAGCAAGTGGCGGTCGAGCGACGGGTTTTAGGTCAGGGACTGCTTTGAAGAAGGACCTCCGCACATGACCCATCCAGCCCTTCAATCCGGCAACGTGGCCGTCATCACCGGCGCCGCCCTCGGCATCGGGCGGGCGCTTGCGGGCCGATTGGCGGCTGGCGGAATGAAGGTGGCGCTGCTGGACGTGGACGAGGCGCACCTGGAGGACGCGGTCGGCAATATCGGCGAGAACGCCCTGGCGCTGCCCTGTGATGTCTCAGACCTGGAAGCGCTTGACGCTGCGCGCCAGCGGATCGAGCAGGTCTGGGGCAGCACACCTTCGGTTCTGGTCAACAACGCGGTCACCCGGATCGGGCGCGGCTTCGATGCGGATCCGGCGGAGTGGCGCCGGGCCTTCGACATCAATGTGATGGGGGGTGGTCAACGGGGTCCGGACCTTCCTGCCCGGCATGCTGGCCCGGGACGCGCCCGGAGTGGTGGTCAATGTCGGCTCCAAGCAGGGCATAACCAACCCGCCCGGCCATCCGGTCTACAACATGGCCAAGGCCGCGATCCGGTCCTACACTGAACAGCTTCAGCATGATCTGCGGGGCAAGCAGACGCCGGTCACGGCCCATCTGCTGGTGCCCGGTTGGACCACCACCGGGACCAACGCGCACAAACCCGGTGCCTGGTTGCCCGACCAAGTGGTCGACCGACTGCTGGCGGCCCTCGACCGGGGCGATTTCTACGTGATCTGCCCGGACGAGGAGGTGAGCGAGGAGATGGATCGGGCGCGGATCCTGTGGGCCGCCCAGGACATCACCGAGAACCGCCCACCGCTTTCCCGCTGGCATCCGGACCATAAGGACGCGTTCGCGGCGTTTGAACTGAATGCGGGCTAGACCCAACGCAAACGCCCGCCGGAGACAAGCTCCGGCGGGCGCAGGAATATCGATCGATCTGAGACTTACGCCGCCTTCACGCGACCGATGAAGCTGTCGACGGCAGCCTTCATCCGGCCGGCCTCCACCTCGGTTTCGGACGCCGCCGACGACACCTCACCGACGGTCGCCGCGGTATCCTCGGCCGCCTTGCGGACGTTGACGATGTTCTTCGCCAGATCGTCCGTGCCCTGAGACGCCTGCTGCATGTTGCGGGTGATCTCGCTGGTGGCCGCCTTCTGCTCCTCGACCGCTGCCGAGATCGCCGTCGTGATCTGATTGATCTCTTTGATGCTCGAGGCGATCTGTCGTACGGCCTCAACCGAACCGCTGGAGGCCGACTGGACCTTGTGGATCTTCGCCGCGATCTCCTCGGTCGCCTTGCTGGTCTGCTGGGCCAAGGATTTGACCTCGGAGGCCACCACTGCGAAGCCCTTTCCGGCCTCGCCCGCCCTGGCCGCCTCGATTGTCGCGTTCAGAGCCAGCAGATTGGTCTGCTCCGAGATCCCGTTGATCAGTTCGACCACCTGGGCAATGCTCTCGGAGACCGCACTGAGTTCTTCCATCGCGACCAGTGTTTCCCGAGCCTTGCCCGAGGTCGTACCCACCGAGTCCGAAGCACGTGTCACCTGAGATACGATCTCGGCAAACGACGCGTCCATTTCCTCGGCTGCCGCGGACACGCTCTGAACGTTGGCCGAGGTCTGCTCGGAGTTCGAGGAGGCCATGGTGCTTTGTTCGCTGGTCACATTGGAGGCCTTGCTCAAGGCATCCGCCGACCCGGTCAGCTTGCCAGACACGGAGTTCAGGCTATCCAATCGATCTGCGACGGAGGTCTGGAAGTCATTGATCGCGGAGTCCAAAGCGGTCGCCCGGCGCTGGCGTTGCTCCTGGGCCGTCTTATCGGCAGCTTCCAGCTCACGCGCCTTGATCATGTTGTCCTTGAACACCTGCACAGAACGGGCCATGTCGCCGACCTCGTCCTTGCCGTCGGTTGAGGGGATATCGCGATCGAGATCTCCTCCGGCCAGGCTCTGCATCGCCTCGGTCAAACCGATTACGGGCCCGGTGATCCCACGACCGATAAAGAACGCGGCAGCAGCGCCGATCAGCAGCGCCAGCGCGGCCAGCGACAGCACGATCCAGATTGAAGCCTCCGCCGTCTGCTGCATGCGCGGACCCAAGCTGTCCTGGCGATCCTTTGAAGCCAGTTTCATGCCCTCGATGACATCGGCGATCTCCGGGCCGACCACGTCAAGCGTGTCTTTGATCAACTCATTACGGGCCAGGATAATTCCCTCCACGTCCCGTAAGGATTTGATAAAGGTCTGAAGGTCTTCCGACGTGCCGACGATGCCCTCAAGGCCGGACATCGTGCTGGATTGCAAAAGCGCTGTACCCTTGTCAGCGCTCTCAACTGCGGCCGCCAGATCGACGGGGTTGTTGTTCAGCAGAAATCTGGTTGCGTTCAAGCGCGTGAGGAGGACGTGCTTCATAAGATATGAGGCTGCCTTGCCCGCATCGGCATCCCAGGCCGCGTCGGCCGCCTCAACGAGTTTCTCGACATCCGTGATCAGCTTTGGGCCGACGGTTTCGATACCCGCGACCAACGCGTTCCGCTTGGCCTGCAGGTCGACGACCTGATCGAAGGTGGCACTGTAGGTGGCGAGGCTCGTCAGGATCTTGTCCAGATCCGCCGCCTCTTGCTCGTTCAGGTCTAGCTTACGGCTGGACTCCGCCAGTTCGAGAGACACGCGAATCCGGTCATGGACCGCCGCGACCGCTTGGTCCGAGCCGCTGATCACGAAATCCTTCAGCGCCAGACGGGTCGACAGAACGTTGGCCTGGACCCGGCCCACCATGTTCGTCGCGACCGCGATCCCGCGATAACTCACCACATCGGAAGTTGTCTGGAACAGGTTGAAGGTCACTGCGGCCGAAAGCACGACCAGTAGGCAGAGGACGACACCGAACCCGCCATAAAGACGGCCGGCGATCCGCACATTGGAAAGGAAACTCATGTCCATTGATCTCCAGCATGGACGCGCCAGAAGCGACGACGACCCGATACCGGTTCAGTAGACCGAAAACATTATAATTTACTTAATAGCATCGGTTGAATTTAGGAAAAATACTTCACCAACGACCGAAACGACGACATCATCCGGTAAACTGAACCGCCGCCTCGCCCAGCCCGTCGAAGGAAATGCGCACCTGAGCCGGTGCGTCGAAATGCACGGTTTTCACCACGCTGCCCAGCATCACGAACTCCCCCGCGCGCAGCGGCAGACCGAGATCGGCCCGGTGCTCGGCCAGCCAGGCGAGGGCCGCCAACGGATGGCCCAGAATATCCGACCCGACGCCGCGCCCGACCTCTGTCCCGTCGATCTCCATCACGCCAACGATGGTGGCGAGGTCCAAAGACTGCCAGTCGGCAACCTCCGGCCCCAGAACCACGCCGGCGTTGAAGAAATCATCCGCGATCAGCACCGGGGCGGTGAAATCCGGGAAACTCTCGTAGCGGTCGTCGACCAGCTCGATCCCCGCCATCAGAGCTCCGACTGCGCCGGCCACATTGTCTCGCGTGAACGGGCCGTCCACCAGGTCTTCGGACAGCCGGGCGGCGATCTCGCATTCCACGCCGATCCGGTGGAACCGCTTCAGAGGCAGCTCGGCCGAGCCCCGGAACACCGTGCTCTGGAACACCTCGCCCGCGCAGGGATGATCGATCTTGAGATAGGCCTGCATGACCTTGGTGGTGCAGCCGATCTTGTGGCCGACCATGCGGCCGTAGCCCTGCGCCCCAAGCACCCGATGGACCGCCGCCTGCACCCGGTAGCCGTCCGCGACGCTCTGCGGCCCCCAGCCTTTGGCCGGAACCGGCGTCGGTGGGCCGTCCAGCCGGGCGTGCGCCAGAACCTCTGCTGCTTCGTCGATGTCGGTCACGACCCGCGCCCTTCCGCCAGGATGCTGGCGGTTGCGTCGGCCAGCACCTGACAGCCGAGGATGATGTCCGCCTCGTGGCTGTTCTCGGCGAAATCGTGGCTGATGCCGTTGATCGAGGGAATGAACAGCATCGCGCAGGGCAGCTTGTCGGAGATCACCATCGGATCATGGCCCGCAGCACTCGGCATATGCCGCCACTTGCCCGGCGCGTGGGCCGCAGCGGATGCCGCGATATGGGCCTGGAAGCCCTCGTCCATCTCGGACGGGCGGATCGGCGCGCGGGTGCGCTCGTACTCCACCTTGATCTTGCCGCGGGCGGCGATCTCGTCGGCGATGCCGCTGGCGATCTCCTCGAACCTGTCCAGGATCGCCTCGTTCCGGTCCCGGTACTGCAGGCCGATCTCGGCATAGCCCGGCACGATTGAGGGCGCCCCCGGCTCGACCACCACCCGGCCCATGGTCCAGACCGTCGCCTCGTCGGCCACCTTGGGAAATTCCTGGTTGATCCGGTGCGCCAACTCGTACATGGCGGTGGCGGCGTCCTTGCGCCGGGCCATGGTGGTGGTGCCGGCGTGGTTCTGCTCGCCGTGGAAACAGAAGCGCATGGCCCGGATGCCGACGATGGCGGTGACCACGCCGATCTGCTCCTCGGCCACTTCCAGATTGGCGCCCTGCTCGATATGCGCCTCCAGATACCCGCGATAGCGTCCCTCCTCGATCCGCAGCCGGGGCACATCGGTCAGCCCGGCCGCTTCGATCGCGTCGGTCAGCTTGACACCTTCCTTGTTGGTGGCCGCCCTCTCCATCTCGGGATCGAGGGTGCCGCACCAGGACCGGCTGCCCAGGCAGGACAGGAACGAGCCCTCCTCGTCCTGCCAGGACACCACGTCGACGGCCAGATCGGCGGTCTCCGGGTCCTCGGCCAGGGCGCGGGCGATCTCCAGCCCGTAGATCACCCCGAGTGCGCCATCCAGCCAGCCGCCGCGCGGCTGGGTGTCGGAATGGGAGCCGACCAGCAGCGCCGGGCCGTTCTTGGTCGACCGGCCCAGCACATTGCCGACCCCGTCGATGGTGGTGGCCAGCCCGATTTCCTCGAACTTGGCCTTCAGCCAGCGCCGCGCCTCCATGTCCTTCTCGCTCAACGCCTGCCGCACGACACCGGTCTCGACGGCTCCGATGGAGCGGAGTTCCTGCAGATCGGCCATCAGCCGCTGGGGATTGATCTTTGGCATGGGGCGGGATCCGGGATTGTGGCGGGACGGGAGGTGAGTGTGTTTGGGGAATGGTAGGGGATCGGATGGGGGGAGTGGAAGGCGGGAAATGGTCGAATGGCAACAGACTTCGCCTTCGGAAGCGTCAGATCGGCCAGATCCAGGCGACATAGCCAATATAGCCTGCAAGCAAGACTCCCCCCTCCACCCGCCGGATCTGAAGATGCGAGGCCGCCATGAAGACGAGGATCGCCGAGGCGCCGATCATGACGAGGCTATCGAAGCCGATGATCTGCTCCGGAACATTGCTCGGTGCGATCAGCGCGGTCACGCCGCCGATCCCGAGGATGTTGTAGATGTTCGATCCGACAATGTTTCCGAAGGCCATATCCGTCTCTTTGCGAAGGGCGGCCATGACCGATGTGACAAGCTCTGGAAGCGATGTCCCGAGTGCGACGATCGTAAGGCCGATAATCGTCTCAGATATGCCGATGCCCCGCGCGAGTTGAACGGCTCCATCCACCAGAAACTTGCCGCCGATGATGACGGCGACCAATCCTGCGATCGCTATCGCAAGCGACAGGATGAGAGACCCTGGCCTGGTTTGGCCCTGCTCCAGGGCTGGATCTGCAATCTGAGCGGCCGCGCTCTTATCGAACACCGCCCCGTGATCCGTCCCGACGACCCGTCGCTCCTGCCAAATGGCAAACAGGATGTAGGCCGCCAGCAAGCCGATGAAGACCGCCCCGACCGCGACTCCGAACGGCATGGCCCAAGCGAGGCAGGTAAACAGAACCGCCACACCGACCATGACAGCGCTGTCACGTTTCAACGCGTTGGCGCTCACGAGGATCGGAGTGATAAGTGCCGCCAGGCCTAGGATCAGAAAAATATTGGCTATATTTGAGCCAACAATGTTCCCATAGGCGATCCCCGGAGACCCGCTGAGACCTGCCTGAACAGACGTCACGAGTTCCGGCGTCGACGTCCCAAACCCAACGAGGGTCAAGCCGATGATCAGGGGCGAGACCCCCAACCGAGAGGCGACTTGAACCGCGCCGCGTACCAGCAGCTCGCCACCGACCACGAGGAGAACCAGACCAAAGATCAGCAAAGCCGCGACAATCATGTCTGGGGTCCCATCCGCGTCCGAAGTGTTGTCAAAGAAGACCGGATATGAGGCTCAGGCTCAACCCGGCTGGAACCGATCAGGATTTGATCGGGGCGGCTTGAACGGAGACCGGCTGTCTCTATCGGGCCGGATGATTTCGTTCGTAAGCCCATACCTGTCTGCTGAACCACGCCGCTCCGGCAAGTGAACCGCAAACGGCCAGGCCCTCCAACGCCAATGTCATCCAAAGAGGCGCTTCGAATGCTCTGCACAGGAGAAGCGCAATCAGGACCGGTATGGAGCCCAGTGTCGACGCCATCAGAGCGGTGGCCGCGACCACGCCCAGAAGCACGGACAGCCTAGACTGTGGCAAGGCGCCTTCTGCAGCAGGCGGCGGAACCGTCACGGACATGCTCATGCTCATGCCCGATGCAACCGGGTGTCGGCCGCCTGGTTCGCACGTTCAGATCCATCCACCTTCTGGGGTGTCAACGCCGGACTAAAAATGCATTACTCGGCC
>CALAHL010000535.1 GCA_937891725.1 uncultured Rhodospirillaceae bacterium
CAGCTCGCAGAGATGGTTGTCGAGCTTGGCCAGCCGGGCGTCGACCGCGTCGTCTTCCGCCAACCCGATATCCTGATCAAGACCGAGACGACGCGATGTCTCCAGAATGCTGTCCGCCAGGATCGGCAGCCGGCGCGGATCGACCCCCTGGGCCTGGAAATACTCGTCGACCAGCGCCTCAAGCTCCTTGAGCGGGCCGTAGATCTCGGCGCGGGTGAGGGGCGGGGTGAGATGGTCGATGATGGTGGCCGAGATCCGGCGCTTGGCCTGGCTGCCTTCGCCGGGATCGTTGACGATGAACGGGTAGAACACCGGCAACGGGCCGAGCATGGCTTCGGGATAGCAGTCTTTCGAGAGCGCCAGAGCCTTGCCCGGAAGCCATTCCAGATTGCCGTGCTTGCCGACGAACACCACGGCATGAGCGTCGAACACCTGCCGGATCCAGGTGTGAAAGGCCAGATAGGCGTGCGGCGGGACCAGATCCGGGTCGTGATAGGTCGCCTTCGGGTCAATGTCGTAGCCGCGCGCCGGCTGGACCCCGACGGCGACATTCCCGAACCGGTGCAGCGCCAGCCGGAAGGCGTCGGCCCGGATTCGCCGGTCCTTGTTCGGGGCTCCCCAGCGGGCGGTCATCTCAGAAGTTCCGCCCGGATAGGCGGCGAGGTCCAGGCTTTCGCCACCCGCCCGTTCCAGACTGCCGGCGGCATTGGTCGGCCCGGCGAGCAGATGGTCCATCAGGGCCGCGCCGCTCTCCGGTGCGCCGGTGGCGTCGTAGCCCTGCTCCCTAAGTGCAGCGAGGATGTTGACGGTCGAGGCCGGGGTGTCCAGGCCCACGCCGTTGCCAAGCCGGCCTTCCTTGGTCGGATAGTTGGCCAGCACCAGGGCGATCCGCCGCTCGGCCGTCGGGGTGGCGCGCAGGCGGGCGAACGCGGCGGCCTGGTCGGCCACAAAGTGGATCCGGTCGGCGATTGGTTCCGGGCCGACGATCGGGCACTGGGTGGCATTGTCGAACACCCCGTCGCCCTTGAAGGATACGGCCCGTCCCAGCAGCCGCCCGTCGATCTCCGGGAGAGCCACATGCATGGCGATATCCCGGGGGCCCAGGCCTTGTGTTCCTGCCTCCCAGACCGACCGCGCGCCGCTCGACAGCACGGTCTGCAGGATCGGGCAATCCGCGACGGCAAACGGCCCGCTGCCCGGATCCCCCGGTTTCGACACCGCGAACGAAGTGCAATTGAGGATGATCGGCGGCTTGGTGGCGGCCAGGGTTTCACGCAGCAGTGCGGCTGAGGCCGGTTCCTTCAGGCTCTGAACGTGGATCGGCACCGCGCCCAGACCGCGCTCCGCCAAGCCGTCCACCAGCGCTTTCAGCGGCGCGAGCTGTCCGGATTGAACCAGCGCCCGATAGAACACCACCGGGACCGCTGGCGCATCGGGAGTGGGCCAACGGGATCTGAGAGCGGCGAGGTCCGGATGATCCAGCCCGGGCCACCATAGACCCGCCCGCGGGATCGGCGCCGGTTCCCGCCATGCTGTCTCCACACCCAGAAGATCAGCCCCATAGGCCAGCAATTGGGACGCATTCTCGGCCCCGCCCTCCTGCAGATAACGCCAGATTTTATGAACGGTGTCGGCGGGCAGAGTGGAGCGGCCCATCAGGTCCGCATCCGGCGTGTCGTCGCCCGGCACGCAGGCCAGCGCGATGCCATGACGGCGCGCGGCCAGCTCGATCTGTTCAATCCCATAGGGCCAGTACGGCACCCCGCCGATCAGCCGGACGATCACCAGCCTGGCCCGCTCGACCACCTGTTCGACGTAAAGATCGACCGACAGGTTGTGCCGGAGTCGCATCAGATTGGCGAGGCGCAAGGACGGACCGCCAGCGGTGTGGGCGGCGGACAGACAGGCGAGGTCGGTGTCGGCGGCGGTCAGCACAACGATGTCGCCGGGTGTCTGGCCCAGGTCGACCGCCTCGTCTCCGTCGTCGATCGCACCCGACCGGGTGGCAAGCAGATGCATTTATTCGGCCGCGTCCGCCTGAAGCGTGCCGCGCAGGCCAGCCGTCACCGCCGCGGCATCGAACCCGGTCTCACCGATCACCACCAGTTGGGAGCGCTGGCGCTCTCCCGGATTCCAGGGCCGGTCGAAATAGCGTTGCACGCGGTCGCCTACGGCCTGCACCACCATCCGCATCGGTTTGCCGGGGAGGGCAAGGAAGCCCTTGATGCGCAGGATATCATGGGTGCGGGCCATCTCCATGATGCGCGCCTCGATCACCTCCGGATCGGTCACCTCACCTAGGTCGACCACGATCGAGGCGAAGTCGTCATGGTCATGCTCGTGGCCGTCGTCATGATGGGACGGACGGCTGTCGAGATCGTCTTCCGCAGCCGATTCAAGTCCCAACAGTATGGTGGGGTCGACTTGGCCGTTTGCGGAGGTGACGATTTTCACACCGGGCCGCAACTGGGCCTGAACCTGGGCCTTCACCCGCGCCAAGGTTTCCGCGTCCACCAGATCGGTCTTGTTCAGAATCACCATGTCGGCGCAGGACAACTGCTCTTCGAACAATTCCTCCAGCGGGCTTTCATGGTCCAGCATCGCGTCCGCCTCGCGCTGGGCCTGCACAGCGGCGACATCGGTCGCGAACCGTCCGGCGGCGACCGCTGCCGCATCGATCACTGCGATCACCCCGTCCACCGTCGAACGGGTGCGCACTTCCGGCCAACTGAACGCCTTCAGCAACGGCTTCGGCAAGGCGAGGCCGGAGGTCTCGATGATGATATGATCCGGCCGCTGCGGGCGATCCAACAGTCCCTGAATGGTCGGCAGAAAGTCGTCGGCGACGGTGCAGCAGATGCAGCCATTGGTCAGCTCGACCACGTCCTCGTCCTCGCAGCCCTCGATCCCGCAGCCCTTGATCAGCTCCCGGTCCACGCCGAGATCACCGAACTCATTGATCACGAAAGCATATCTGCGGCCGTTCGCCCGCTCGATGAGGTTTCGGATCAGACTGGTCTTGCCGGCGCCGAGAAATCCGGTGACGACGGTCGCGGGGATCTTGCTGGCCATGTTCAGTCCCTAAATCTCGTGAAGGAGGCGACAGGGTACGCGGTTGACCGGTCAAGGATATCAAAAAACCGACCCGCCGCAGGGGTGAAGTAACAGAGCCGCGCTTGTGCCACAATCGAAGGGCTCTTATCACTGTTGAGCGCCGCGTCGAGACGACGCGTTTTGGATTTGGGCTTGGGAGAAGACGATGAATTTGGCTAAGAGCTTGGCGACGGGATTGGCGGTTTTCGGAACCTTGGCGTTGACCCAGCCGACCCTGGCGCAGACGGCGACCGCGACAGACGGGCCGAAGATCGGTCTGGAACTGAATAAACTCGAATCGATCGAAGGTGGATGCCGGGCCTATGTGGTCTTCCGCAATCCGACCGAGGTTGAGTATGACGCCTTCAATCTCGAACTTCTGGTGTTCGGCGCCGGTGGTGTGATCGAGAAGCGGTTGGCGGTGCCGGTCTCCCCGCTTCGGCCGAACAAGACCACCGTCAATCTGTTCGATATGACCTCGGTGTCCTGCGATGACGTGGGGGAAGTGCTGCTGAACGGGTTCTTCGAATGCACCAGTGGCGGGCAAGCCGTCGAGGCCTGCGTGGATAGGGTCGAGTTGTCCTCGAAGGCCAAGGCGCGGTTTTACAAATAGTGCCCTTCGACACGCTCAGGACGATAAACAGTGTCTAGAATTTGTCGTGGTGAGCCTGTCGGACCACGGCTCACCCGGCACGATACTCAGCTGGCCGACGGTTCCAGCGAGACCGGCGCATCGACCGGGCGCACGTCGACCGCGACGTTCACCTCGTGCTGTCCACCGCCGACGATGGCGCCGCGGACCGGGCTGACATCGCCGTAGTCACGGCCCCAGGCGAGCGTGATGTGCTCGATCGTTGTGAATTTGTCGTTTGTCGGGTCCAGATCAACCCAGCCCTGATCCGGCACCCGCACCGAGACCCAGGCATGGCTGGCGTCCGACCCTTGAAGCTTGACCCCGCCAGGTGGCGGATATGTCAGCAGATAGCCGCTGACATAGCGTGCCGGCAACCCAAGGCCTCGCAATCCCGCCAGCATCAGATGCGCGAAGTCCTGACAGACCCCTTTGCGGAGCTCGAACACCTTATCGACCGGGGTCGATATCGTTGTCGCGGTCGGGTCGTATTCAAACTCGGTGAAAACCCGGTGGTTCAAGTCCAGCGCGCCTTCCAGGAGTGGGCAACCCTGCGGGAAGCTCTGCCGGACCCAGTCGACCACCTCATGACTGCATCGGGTCATCGGAGAGGCGTAGGCGAAGGGTTGGGCGGCGAGTGCGTCGGCTGCCACCTTGTCCAACGCGTCGCTGGCGCCCAGCCGCGCATCCTCCCACCTGAGTGTGGTCTCGGGCTTCGGGATGTGGGACGGGGAAACCTTGACCCGACCCTCGGCCTGGACCACCAGCCTGTCGTGCTCATCCTGGATCGTCACGTGTTCCACGTGGTTGCCGAAGAAATCCCGCGACCGGTTCCGGACGGCGGAAGCGGGCGACAGGCGGATCGACCATCCTTCGACCGCCTGGAATTCGGTCGCACGAGGGGTCAGATGCATCAGGTGGTGGGAGATCGCCACCGAACGGGAATAGACGAAGTCGGTACGGTGGGAGATCGAATATCGGGTCATGTCTCGAAATACCGCTGTGGCATCTGTTGATCGATCCGAATGCCGAGATCGGCATGGCTGAAGTAATGTCTGCCGACCACCTCGGACAACTCGGCCATTGAGCCGGGCACGCCGCTCAAAAGAGTGTCCAGCTCCACACGGCGTCCGCGCCTGTCGGTCTTCGCCAACTCGGTCACGTCCGCCAGCTGGATACGGGAGATGCATTGCAGGATGACCCGCTGCTCGACCGTGCGGTCCAGCATATCGTTCATCTGTGGCAAGGCCTTGGCATGCTCTGCCAGCGCGTTCAACTGGAACGCGACGGATCGGGGATTGGTTTCGTCGACCAGCAGCAGATCGAGCACCGGGACCAGACGGGGCGTGCTGACATAGCGGGCGCGGTAGGTCATGTAGCTGTCGGCCAGTTCCAGCAGCCGGTCGAGGAAGCCCATCCGTTCAGGCTCGCCCACCGAGAGCAGGCCACGGAGCAGCCCGGACATATGGGTCGCCCGTTCCAGGCGCCGCCCCATATCCAGGAACCGCCAGGCATTGGTGCGGGTGGTGTTCTCCATGTTCAGGCCCGAGAAGGCCGACATCGTCCGCAGCATATCGTTCAACACCGCCAGCGCGTCGCCAATATCGAGCCAGACCCTCGGGCGGCGCGAGCGGCTGTCCTGGTACAGCTGATCCAGCGTCCGCCAGGCGTCGAGAGAGAGCCGATCGCGGGTGAGGGATGCCACGCTGTTCACGGTGCGCACCAGCCCCGGGATGCCGTTCGGCTGATCCTGTTTGAACAGATAGGACTGGATCTGATGTTCCAACTGATCCGGGCTCAGGGTCCGGGCGCGGCGGCGCATCAGGCCATTCACGTCGCCCGGTCGGGCCAGCATGTACAGCAGCTTCTGCATGACCACGTTGCCGACTTCGTCCTGCACCTGGTCCTCGGCCAGCCGAGCCAGCAGGCTGCGCAGAAGGCGCATTGCCGACTCGGTCCGCTCGGCATAGCGGCCCAGCCAGAACAGATTATCGGCCGCCCGGCTCGGCAGATCGTTGCCGCCGCGGCGCAGCACCGGCGCATCGTCGGAGCCGGACATCAGCGAAAACTTGTCATTGAACTTTGAGGACGGGATCCAGGTGTCCTTCGAGCCGGTCCCCTGTTGCATCGAGACCGCGCGGACGCTGGGCCGGTCCGATATCCGGGTCAGTCCGCCCGGCATCACAACATAGTCGTCACCCATCGCGGTCGCGAACATCCGCAGCGCCATCGGACGCGGCACGATGCGGCCGTCTTCCCAACTGGGCGCCGTTGACAGCGAGACCGGCTCCTGGCCGACCCAGTTATGGCCGCGATCCCGGATGCTCGCCTCGACTTCGGTGCGCGTCTTGGGATCGAGTTCCGCGCCGGTGCGTACGCCGGTGGCGCCGGAAACCAGGTTCTTCTGCTCGAAACTCGGAGAGATCAGCATGCTGTCGAAATTCGCCAGGACGGTCTTCCTGGCACTTTCCTGGCCGCACCACCAGGTCGCCACATGCGGCAGGATCAGACCCTCGCCGAGCAGATGGCGGCAGAGGCCGGGCAGGAAGCCCATCAGCCCGGTGGTCTCGACGACGCCGCTGCCCAGGGCGTTGGCCATCACCACGTTGCCCGAGCGCACCGCCTGCACCATGCCGGGAACGCCGAGGGCGGAATCCGAGCGCAGTTCCAGCGGATCCACCCATTCGGTATCGAGCCGGCGCAGGATCACGTCCACCTGCTGAAGACCGCCCACGGTCTTCAGGTAGACCTTGTGGTCGCGCACGGTCAGGTCCGCCCCTTCGACCAGCGCATAGCCGAGATAGCGGGCGAGGAAGGCGTGCTCGAAATAGGTCTCGTTCGCCGGGCCGGGGGTGAGCAGGACGATCCGCGGGTCATCTTTACGCGCTAACCGCCGCAGATTCTCCCGCAGGGCCTGGAAGAAATGTGCCAGACGCCGTACCCCACTCTCGCGGAACAGGTCGGACAGGCACTGTGCCGTGATCACCCGGTTCTCGAGCGCGTAGCCGGCACCTGACGGCGCCTGGGTGCGGTCGTTGCAGACCCACCAGCTGCCGTCCGGCGAGCGCGCGACATCGGCCGCATAGATCTGGAGATAGGTGTCGAACGGAGTTTTGATGTTGTGGCAGGCGAGGTGGTATTGCGGATTGGCGAACACCAGACCCGGCGGCAACAGACCCTCGCGCAGCAGACGTTGCGGTCCGTAGAGATCGGCCAGGATCATGTTCAGCAGCTTGGCCCGCTGGGCGAGTCCGCGTTCCAGCGTTTCCCATTCGTCTTCGGGAATGATCAGCGGTAGGGTGTCGAGTTCCCACGGGCGTTGCTCCCCCTTGGGATCGCCGTAGACGTTATAGGTCACGCCATGCTGGCGGATCAGCCGAAGGGCGGTCTGCCAATGCTGCAGGATCTCTTCATCCGGCATGCCGCGCAGGCCCCGAAGGAAGTCCTTCCAGTAAGCCCGAGTCTCCCCGCTGGAGGTCATCAATTCGTCGTAGATGCCGTCCACCGAACGATATCCGTCCAGGACATCCTCTGGTAAGCGGATTGAGACGGCGTCGGCAATCGACATGACCTGGGGTTCTCTTAAAGCAGCACTAAAAACACGGTCGTGAAGCTTACGGGCAGAACGGCGATTCTCTCAGGCTCAACTGAAACGCAAGTCCAGGGTCAACGGAAACTCTGGAGTCTCGACCACTCTCGGCGGGCCCGATGGCCGGCCCGGGCTGTGTCCCATCGCTTCGAATCGGGCCAGCCGCCGTCCCTGCGCCTCAAAGTCGTTGATCGGGGGCGTGTCGTGATTGCGTCCCCCCGGGTGCGCGACGTGATAGACGCAGCCGGCAACGGTCCGGCCCGTCCACTTATCTACCACATCAAAAGTTAACGGAGCGTGCACGCCGATCGTCGGATGCAGGGCTGAGGACGGGGCCCATGCGCGGAACCGCACTCCGCCGACCGCCTCGCCGACGGTACCCGTCGCGGTCAGAGGGACCTGACAGCCATTGCACGCCAGCACATAGCGATCCGGGTCCCAGTTGCTGACCTTGGCCTGCAGACGTTCGAGCGAGCTGTCGACGTAGCGCACGGTGCCGCCGATCGCCCCTTCCTCGCCCATCACATGCCATGGCTCCAAGGCGGTACGGATTTCCAGCTTTATGTCGCGCCAGCCGGTCTGGCCCTGATAGGGGAAGCGGAATTCGAAATGCGGTGCATACCAATCCGGCTGAAAACCGTAGCCGGCGCCGCGCAGATCTTCCAGCACGTCGGTGAAATCCTGCCAGACGAAATGCGGCAACATGAACCGGTCGTGCAGCCCGGTTCCCCAGCGCTTCAGCTTGCCGCGATAAGGCGTGCGCCAGAACCAGGCGATCATGGCCCGGATCAACAGCTGTTGCGCCAGGCTCATCCGGGCGTGCGGCGGCATTTCGAACCCCCGGAACTCCACCAGACCCAAACGTCCGGTCGGGCCGTCCGGCGAATACAGCTTGTCGATGCAGATTTCGGTCCGGTGGGTGTTGCCGCTGACGTCGATCAGCAGGTTCCGCAGGATCCGATCGATCAGCCAGGGCGGGCAGGACGCGGCATCGGCCGGCTCCGGGATCTGCCGGAAGGCAAGTTCGAGTTCGTGCAACTGATCGTGCCGGGCCTCATCGATCCGCGGTGCCTGACTGGTCGGGCCGATGAACAGGCCCGAGAACAGAAAGCTCAGCGAGGGGTGGTTCTGCCAATAGGCCACCAGGCTCCGCAGCAGGTCGGGACGCCGCAGAAACGGGCTGTTCCTTGGGG
>CALAHL010000536.1 GCA_937891725.1 uncultured Rhodospirillaceae bacterium
ACCAGGTAGATGCTTCATGCCGTCAAGCCAGACTCATTCAGCAACAGGCTCTTGAGAGCTGCGTGATGACCGGAGTGAGGCCGGGAAATGTTCCTATTGGAAAAGTGGTTTTGAAAAACAGCGGCAATACGCCCGCTTCGAACCTGAAGGGCGTCGTTTATTCAGAAATTCGGCCTTTCCCAAACCATGGCCTTTCGTTCTCCGTTGATCAGAATCACTCTGTCTCCAGTATGGTTTTGGGCCCAGGATCGACCTACGATTACACAGTGAATGGTAGTGAGGAACATCTTTCTTCTAATGCTTACAATTGTATTCGACGTGGGACTATTGCTGTTTATTTATGGGGAGAATTTTGGTACTGCGACGGCTTTAGTAACCATATGAGAATGACAAAATTTAGATCTTTCTGCACCGGAATCTCTGGTGATGGATCTCTGTCGATGACCCCCATGAGCGAAGGTAGCGACTTCACCTAACGGGCTTCGAAAATTCACCCCATCAGGTAGTGATTCACGGCACTATCCATATGATAATATTATCAACTGCGGCCAGCACGCGATCCACGGGGACCACGTGCTGGCCAGTAGGTTTTTAGTTGTGGGAATGGGCCGACATGGCGCCGACCGGGCCGATCGGGACCGTCACGGTCATCTCCAGCCCGGTGTCGAAATGCAGGGTCAACGGAAAGCTCTCGCCCTCGACCAGAGGACGCCTGAGCCCGGTCATCATGACGTGATGTCCGCCCGGCTTCAGTGAGATCGTGCCGCCGCCCGGGATCATCAGGTGATCGATTTGCCGCATCTTGTGGGTCCCACCTTCCATTTTCATCTCGTGCAGCTCGATCCGTTCGGCAACCTCGCCCCGGATTTGGGTCAGCGCCAGCGGAGAATCGCCGGTGTTGCGGAGCTGAACATATGCGGCACCAGTCCGCGCCGCCCCGGGTGTCGCCCGGGCAAAAGCTTTGGAGGCGGTGATCGGGCCGACCGTCACGGTGCTCGGGGCCGGGGCTGACGCGGCGTGGCTCTGATGGCCGCCACCACGCGCCTCGGTGATTTTCAGGACCGGTGCCGGATGCGGCAGGTCGTGCGGGTCCTGGCCCGGAGCGGCGATCTCGGTCCAGGCCACCTGGGCGTCGCCGCAGCTCTGGGTCACCCGGATCGGAAGCTCGGTGCCGTCCGGCAGATCGGTGATCCGGGCCCGGAACACGAACTCGTCGTAGAACGCGTCGGAGAGCGACCCCTCGGACCAGACAATCCGGCGCACACCCTCCGCCATTGGGGTTCCGTAATAATCGTAGGTCTTGTCGTAAGCACCGATCTCCGTGGCCAGCGTCCAGCCCGCCTTCGGCATCGGCTTGGCCGCGATCACCCCATCGGGAAGCTCGACGGTGAGCCGGTCGGTGGCGGCGCCGTCGCAGCCATGACCGATGCGGATGACCGCCTTATAGGTGCTGTTCGCGGCGGCGGTGGAGGATTCAAGGGTGGCATGGGCCGCGGCTGTGCCCGGCAGGGCGACCAACGCCCCCAGGGTCAGGGCGAGAGACAGAGTGACGAGCGGCGCACGCGCCGCAGAGGTCATGAACATGGTCATGAATTAACATCCTGTTTTTGATTGTATTTTTGATCCGGTATATTGCTCGGATCGGCCGAAAGCAGGTCAGGTTTCGGCGATCTGGGGCGGCGCGCGGGCGTGGTTGCTTCCCCACAACGCGACACGGCGCGGCGGGTCGAGTGGCCGAGTCCACAGGACCGCAGGGTCGCCGGAGGCGGGGCGCGGGACGATATCGCCCAGGTCCGGCGCCTGGATCGCATGCGATCCCGCCAGGAAGCAGGCCGGGCAATGCGGGTAGCGGTTGGGGTCCGGACGCGGGCCGTCGCCGCCGTCGAGCGCGCGGGTGGTCGGCCCGCTGGGCGAACAGATCTCGATGATCGCCAGACCGTCCGGGGCCGACTGCGCCGCATGGGCGACGACCACGCCGAGCAGGATCTGGAACAGAACCGACAGCGTCGCGAGAACCGACACAAGATCTCGGACGCTCCGCTCCGGGCCGGCGGTCGTGGTAACGGGTCGGATCGAATTCATGGCGCCGAAGCTAATCCCGGACACGGGGCAAGGAAAGCGGAAAACGCCGCCGGAGATGCGACATCGTCACCCTTTCCGCCCCGCCTTCTCGTCCAGGCCGGACAGGCCCTCGCGGCGGGCCAGCTCGGACCAGACCTGGGCGGGATCGAGCCCCGCCGCCGTCCAGACCACCAGCAAATGGTACAGCAGATCGGCACTTTCGGCGGCGAGCTTCTCGGACTTTCCGCTGCCGGCGTCCAGCTTGATCGCCTCGATCACCGTCTCGACCGCTTCCTCGCCGAGCTTCTGGGCGCATGTCTCCATGCCGCGCGCCAGCAGCTTGGCGGTGTAGCTTTCCGAGGGGTCAGCGCCGCGCCGGGTCGCCAGGGTGGCGGCGAGTTGGTCCAGAACGGCGGCGGTCGCCTTCGCGTCAGGCCCGGTCATATGTCCTCCCGCACCGGCAACCCGGCCTGCGCCATCCTGGCCTTCACCTCGGAGATCCGGTAGGTGCCAAAATGGAAGATCGAGGCGGCCAGGACCGCGCTGGCATGGCCCTTGGTCACGCCCTCGACCATGTGATCCAGGGTCCCGACCCCGCCGGACGCGATCACCGGCACCGAGACCGCGTCGGCGACCGCCCGGGTCAGCTCCAGATCGAAGCCGGATTTGGTGCCGTCCTTGTCCATCGAGGTCAGCAGGATCTCGCCCGCCCCCAGCTCGACCAGACGCTGGCACCAGCTGACGGCCTCCAGGCCGGTCGGATTGCGGCCGCCATGGGTGAACACCTCGAACCGGGTCTCGCCGCCCTCGGTGACCCGCTTGGGGTCGACCGCGACGGTGATGCACTGGCTGCCGAACTTGAGAGCGGCCTGACGCACGAACTCGGGATCCTTGACCGCGGCGGTGTTGATCGAGACCTTGTCGGCGCCGGCCAGCAGCAGTTTTCGGATGTCCTCCAGGGTGCGGACCCCTCCGCCGACCGTCAGCGGCATGAAGCAGTGCTCCGCCGTGCTGGCCACCACGTCGAACAGGGTGTCGCGGCCTTCATGGCTGGCGGTGATGTCGAGAAAGCAGAGCTCGTCCGCCCCTTCCGCATCGTAGATCCGCGCCTGCTCGACCGGATCTCCCGCATCGACCAGATCGACGAAATTGACGCCTTTGACGACCCGGCCGTCCTTCACGTCGAGACAGGGAATAACCCGGACGGTCAAGCTCATGCCGCAGCCCCCAGCAGACGCGCCGCCGCACCGGGCTCGACCCGGCCGTCATAGAGCGCGCGGCCGACGATCGCGCCCGCGACACCGTCCGCCTCCAGGGCCTTGATCGCCGCCAGATCCTCCAGCGACGAAACCCCGCCCGAGGCGATCACCGGGGTGGTCAGCAGACGGGCCAGAGCCCCGGTCGCCTCGAGATTGGGGCCCTGCATCGCCCCGTCCCGGTCGATATCGGTGAACACGATCGCCGCCACACCCGCATCCTCGAACGCCAGCGCCAGATCGGTCGCGGTCATCTCCGAGGTCTCGGCCCAACCCTCGACCGCCACCTTGCCGCCGCGCGCATCGATTCCCACCGCGATCCGCTCGGGATATTGCCGGCAGGCGGCCTTGACCAGATCCGGATCCCGCAAGGCCACCGTGCCCAGCACCACGCGCCGGATTCCGGCGTCCAGCCAGCGCGCGATCGCCGCCATGTCACGGATGCCGCCGCCCAGTTGAACCGGGACCGTGACGGATTTCAGGATGGACTGGACCGCCGCCGCGTTGACCGCCCGGCCCGCGAACGCTCCGTCCAGGTCCACCACATGGACCCAGCCGCAGCCGGCGCTCTCGAAGCTGGCGGCCTGCGCGCCCGGATCGTCGCCATAGACGGTGGCGGCGTCCATTTCACCTCGCAAAAGGCGGACACACTGGCCGCCCTTCAGGTCAATCGCGGGATACAGGATCATGCGCCATCCTCGCTCTGCGTCTCGTTGAGCAGTTTGTAATAGAACAGGCCCCTGATCGGCCGGTCGTTCACCTTGGCGTAGAACGGATGTTCGCCGAATTTCCGGTAGCCGAGCGTTTCGTACATCCGGATCGCCGCCCGCTGGGTCTCCCGCACATCCAGGTTGAGCACCTGGAAGCCGATGCGACGGGCGTGATCCTCACCGATTTCCATCAGCTTGCGCGCCAACCCGTGCCCCCGCGCCCAGGGCGCCACGAAGAAGGTGGTCTGATTGCAGGCGAAGCTCTGGGCCTCATTGTTCCGCGGCGGCCGCTGAATCTGGCAGGATCCGGCGATCACCCCGTCCAGCCGACCGACGAACAGGTCCCGCTCCGGAATCAGAACCACGCCCCGCCAGAACTGCTCCAGCGTGTGGCGCGGCGGGGGTTTCAGCCAGCCGAACCCGCCGCCGTCGATGATCGCCGCCTCGGCCGCGTCACACAGATCGTGCAGGTCGGCGGGCGAGAGTTCCGTCAGCTGCTCGACGGTCACCTTGGGAGGCGACGGCATGTCCAGGCCCCGGGCCCCCGTGTCATCCGTCATGGCGTCCACTCCAGAAAGTTCGAGATCAGCCGCAGCCCGGTCTTCTGTGATTTCTCCGGGTGGAACTGGGTGCCCACCATATTCTCGCGCCCGATGATCGCGGTCACCGGGCCACCGTAGTCGACGCCGGCCAGGCGGTCCGGCGCGTGCGCGACCGTCATCGCGTAGGAATGAACGAAATAAGCATAATCCCCTCCGCCGAGACCTTCCAGAACCGGATGTGTAACCGTGGCGATCTCCAGTCGGTTCCAGCCCATATGCGGAATCTTCCGCGCGCGCCCGTCCGCCTCCGGCGTCGGCTCGATCCGCTCGACCACGCCGGGCACCCAGCCGAACCCCTCGGTCCGTCCGTGCTCCAGGCCGGCATCGGCCATCAGCTGCATCCCGACGCAGATCCCGAGAAACGGCACGCCCGCGCCCCGCACCCGTTCGGTCAGCACCTCCATCATGCCGTCGACCGCCAGCAGGCCCGCCTTGCAGTCGGCATAGGCCCCCACCCCCGGCAGCACGATCCGGTCGGCCCGGCGCACCGCGTCGGCATCACCGGTCACCAGGATCTCCCCGTGCAGCCCCAGCTCCGCCACACAGCGCTGAAACGCTTTCGCGGCGGACCGGAGATTGCCGGATCCGTAATCGATGATGGCGGTGGTGGTCATGTCAGGTCCTCGCCCGAGCGCTCCGGCTGGTATCGAACCGGCCCGTGCCGAGACCGGAGGGTCGGAGACGGGTCGGAAGTGGGATCAATCGGAGCGCAGCGCGCCCTTGGTCGACGGGATCGCATCGGCCTTGCGGGGATCGATCTCCACCGCCTGGCGCAACGCCCGGGCCAGCCCCTTGAAGCTGGCCTCGATCATATGATGGCTGTTCTCGCCGTGCAGGATCTCGACATGAAGCGTGGCCCCCGCCGCCTGCGCGAAGGCGCGGAACCACTCCTTGAACAGCTCGGTATCGAACTCGCCGATCTTCTGGGTCGGAAACGCCACATCCCAGTACAGGTAAGGCCGGCCGGACAGATCGATCGCCACCCGCGCCAGGGTCTCGTCCATCGGCAACAGGGCCGAGCCGTAGCGGGTGATGCCCTTGCGATCGCCCAACGCCTTGGCGACCGCCGCCCCCACCACATAGCCCGAATCCTCGGTGGTGTGGTGAAAGTCGATGTGCAGATCGCCTTTGGCGGTCAGCTCCAGATCGATCAGCGAATGGCGCGACAGCTGTTCCAGCATGTGATCGAGAAACCCGATCCCGGTCGACACGGTGTACGCGCCGGTGCCGTCCAGGGCCACCGAACCGGTGATCTTGGTCTCATTGGTGTCGCGGGAGATGGTGGCCGTGCGCCCCGTCCCGCTTTTGCTGCCGGCTTCCGCCATGATCGCCTCCATCTTCAAGCGGGCGGAGGTTTACCAGGAAGTGCCGAGGGGGGCTAGTCCGCAGGTACAGGGCGAACCCAGCTCAGACCGGCAGCTCACCATTGACCACATAGCGCAGGATCTGGACCACCTGTTCGGGATGTTCGGCCACCGCGAGGGCGGCGCCGTCGACTTCCTTGAGCGGGTGGGTGTGTTCCGGCGCATGCACCACGATCAGCGGCGTGCCGAGCGCGGCCGCGTATCCGGCGTCGAACGCCGCGTTCCACTGTTTGTATTTCTCACCGAACCGCACGACCACGATATCGGCCTGCTCGATCAGGGTCCGGGTGCGGATCGCGTTGAGCTTGGCCCCCTTGTGATCCTTCCAGAAGCCTTTGTCCTCGGCCCCCAGGATCGCCACACCGCAGTCGTCGCTGGCGTCGTGATCGGTCACCGGGCCGGTGAACGCGATGTCCAGGCCTGCGGCCAAGGCGCCGTTGCGGATCACGTCCCGCCAGTCGGTGTGGATCTCGCCTGAAAGGTAGACGGTCAGGTGTTCCATATGCTGCTCCCGGTTTCGGTTTTGCCGGGACCATAAACGCAGCACTCAGCAGACACTAGGCTTTCGGCGCCAAAGGCTAGGCTTTCGGCGCCAGAGGATCGTCGTCGTCGTCCTCATCGTCGCCCGGCTCCAAATCGGGATCGATATCCGTGTCGTCCTCCAGGCCGGAGGCGAACTCCGACGCCTTCCGCATGTTCTCCTCGAAATTGTCGGCGAGCTCACCGGAGAAATCCGGGGAGGTGAACGGCGCCCGCTCGGCCGAGCCGGTGGAGATGTTCGACAGCCGCTCGACGATCAGATCGAGCTGGTCCAGATCGCCGTAGCGGATGGTGACCAGCCCGGCGCCGGTCTTGGAATTGTGATCGATCGCGACCGTCAGACCCAGCCGTTCCGTCAGATCCTCTTCCAGCACGCGGGTATCGGCGTCCTTCTGCTTGCCCGCCCCGCCGGAGCGCTTGCTGGCCGCAGGCGCGCCGCCGGCCTTCTCGTTCTGGACCAGCCGCTCGGTCTCGCGCACGTTCAGCTTTCGGGTCACGACGATCCGGGCCAGCGCCGAGGGGTCTTCCGCCGACAGCAGGGCGCGGGCATGCCCCATGGTCAGCTGGCCGTCGTCGAGCAGGGCGCGCGCCTCCTCCGGCAACAGCAGCAGACGCATCATGTTTGCGACATGGCTGCGGCTTTTCGCGACCGCCCGGGCGATCGCCTCCTGGCTGTGTCCGTAATCCTCGGTCAGGCGCCGATAGCCCTCGGCCTCCTCGAGCGGGCCGAGATCCTTGCGCTGGACGTTCTCGACCAGGGCGATCTCCATCGCCGTCCGGTCGTCGAACTCCCGCACCAGGACCGGAACCTCGTGCAGCTGCGCCATCTGCGAGGCCCGCCAGCGCCGCTCACCGGCGATGATCTGATAGCCCTCGCCCTCGGGATCGCGGCGCACCAGGATCGGCTGAAGCACGCCGTTCTCCCGAATGCTCTCCGACAGCTCCCGCAATTCCTCCTCGTCGAACCGGCGACGGGGCTGGAACGGGCCGGGCGCCAGCCGTTCGATCGGCAGGGACCGGGTCTGACGCAGACGGTCGAGCTGCGCCTGATCCTCGTCCTCATCCTCGCCCAGCAGAGCCGACAGCCCTCGCCCGAGCTTCTTGTTGGTCTTCTTCGGCGCGGGTTCGTCACTCATGAAAGGATCTCTGCTGATGGCAAGTCGGTAGTCCGTGCGGTTTCGTAGATTTCCGTCCATATAGGGTAATCGGGAATTTCATTACCCTATATAGAGTGTGGTAGCGACGGCGCTCAGGCCGCCTCCGCCAGATCCTTTTCCCGCCGCAGCACTTCCCGCGCCAGGTCGAGATAGGCGCGGGCGCCGGTGCAGGTCATATCGTAGAGCAGAACCGGCTTGCCGTAGGACGGGGCTTCCGAGACCCGGACGTTGCGCGGGATCATCGTGCGGTACACCGTGGTGCCGAAATGCTCCCGCACATCGGCCGCGACCTGTTCCGAGAGGTTGTTGCGGCGATCGAACATGGTCAGAACCACGCCCTGGATCTCCAGGGTCGGATTCAGATGCTTGCGCACCCGTTCGACCGTCCGGATCAGCTGAGACAGGCCCTCAAGCGCGTAGAACTCGCATTGCAACGGCACCAGCACCGCATCGGACGCGACCAGCGCATTCAGCGTGAGCAGGCCCAGGGACGGCGGGCAGTCGATCAGGATGTAGTCATAGGGCGACGCGGCCGCGTGCCGCACCACGGCTTCCCGCAGGCGGAACTCCCGGTGCTCCATCGAGACCAGCTCGATCTCCGCACCCGACAGGTTCTGCGACGCCGGCACCAGCTCAAGCCCCGGAATACCGGACTCGATCGCGGCATCGGCAATCGTGGCCTCGCCGATCAGCACCGCGTAGGAATCCGCCTCCCGCTTGTTGCGCGCGATCCCGAAGCCGGTCGAGGCGTTGCCCTGCGGGTCCAGGTCGATCACCAGCACCCGCTTGTTGCAGGCCGCCATCGCGGTCGCCAGGTTCACCGCGGTGGTGGTTTTGCCCACCCCGCCCTTCTGATTCACGATCGCCAGGATCCGGGGCGCCACATTGCCGCCGGAGGGCGGCAGGTCAGGCATCGAACGGGCTGCATCAGGCATGGGTCACACCCTCCAAAAGCACAATGGTCCCGCGCGAATCACTACGGCTAGGGACCTTGGTAACATTCATATTCCAGTGCTTTTGGGCATCGGTCAACTCTTCGTCCACCCGCTCCCCTTTGAGGAACAGGTAGCGCGTTGAATCATCAGAGTATGACTTGGCATATTCGAGCAGTTTCGAGACCGGCGCGAGGGCCCGTGCGGTGATCAAACCGGCCCGAATCGGCTTGAGGGACTCGATTCGGCAACATTCGATGGCAACTCTGGCTCCGGTGACCCGGGCCGCCTCCGACAGGAACGCCGCCTTGCGCCGATCGGATTCCACAAGCGTGATGTCCCCGCGCCCCAGAACCGCCAGAACCAGACCCGGAAATCCCGCCCCGGAGCCGAGATCCAGAACCGGGCCCGGAATTTCGGCCATCAGCGGCAGAAGTTGCGCGGAATCGAGGACATGACGGCGCCAAACCTCCTCCAGGGTCTTGGGCGCGACGAGATTGATGCGCTTCTGCCATTTGGTCAGCAGATCCACATAGGCCGAGAGCCGCGCAAGGGTCTCCGCATCGGTCTGAAGCGCATCACGGACCTGAGATTTGGTGAGATCTGGAGCTGTCATGGGTTGGATCAGGCCGCAGAGCGGTTGGCGCCGCGTTTCACGTGACGCAAAAGTGCCAGGGTCGCGGCCGGCGTCATCCCCGGAAGCCGCGCCGCCTGCCCCAGCGTGGTCGGCCGCGCCCGTTTCAGCAGATCCCGGACCTCCGAGGACAGGCTGCCGATCGCATCCGGGTCGAGATCCGCCGGCAGTGCGACCGCCTCATCCCGGCGATAGGCCTTCACGTCCAGATCCTGGCGGGCGAGATATCCGGAATAGAGCGCTTCGATCGACAGCTGCTCGGCCAGATCCGGGCTCACGCCGCCCAGATCCTCCGGCCAGACCCGGACCAGCGCCGCCCAGTCGACCCCCGGGTAGGATAGAAGATCGGCGGCACTGCGCCGCTGGCCGTCCTGATTGACCGAAAAGCCCAACTTCGCGAGCTGCGGTGGCGAGCCGCCGAGACGGTCGAGTGTTTCACGTGAAACATTCAGCGCGTCCATCCGGGCCTCAAACGCCGCCTGACGCGCGGACCCCACCAGACCGGCGGCGATCCCCAGCCCGGTCAGCCGCTGATCCGCATTATCGGCCCGCAGATACAAACGGTATTCGGCGCGGGAGGTGAACATCCGATACGGCTCCGGCGCCCCCCGTGTGGTCAGATCGTCGATCATCACACCGATATAGCCCTGCGCCCGGTCGATACTGAGCTCGATCCCGGCCGCATGGGTGCCGGCCACCAGGCCCTGGGCGGCCGCCTCCTCATAGCCGGTGGTGCCGTTGATCTGGCCCGCCAGATAGAGACCGGGCAGCCGACGGCTCTGGAGATCGGCCGTGAGGTCGCGCGGATCGGCATAGTCATACTCGATCGCGTAGCCCGCCTGCAGGATCTCTGCGCGCTCCAGTCCCGGAATCGTCTTCAGTAGCGACTCCTGGACATCCCGCGGCAGAGAGGTCGAGATGCCGTTCGGATAGATCGTGGGATCGTCCAAACCCTCCGGTTCCAGGAAAATCTGATGACTGGTCTTGTCGGCGAAGCGGACGATCTTGTCCTCGATCGACGGACAATAGCGCGGGCCCCGCCCCTCGATATGGCCGCCATACATGGCCGAGCGGTGCAGATTGTCCCGGATGATGCGATGCCCGGCCTCAGAGGTCGCGGTGATATGGCAGGGGATCTGCGGCACCGTGATCTGGTCGGTCAGGGTCGAGAACGGCACCGGCGGATCGTCGCCGTGCTGCACGTCCAGCCCGGCCCAATCGATCGTACGGCCATCCAGACGCGGTGGCGTGCCGGTCTTCAGGCGGCCCAGCGGAAACCCCATCGCCTCCATCCGGGCGCCCAGGGCCGCGGCCGGACCGTCGCCGACCCGGCCGGCAGGCGTGCGCTCTTCTCCCATATGAATCATGCCGCGCAGGAAGGTCCCGGTGGTCAGCACCACCGCCCCCGCCCGGACACGGCGTCCGTCCTGCAGCACCACACCGCCGCAGCGGCCATCGGCCCCGACGATCAGGTCGTCGACCCCCGCCTTTTCGATCGACAGGGTCTCATAGTCCCGAAGGATTTCCTGAACTGCCTGACGATAGAGCTTACGGTCGGCCTGGGCGCGCGGGCCGCGCACCGCCGGGCCTTTCGACAGATTGAGTACGCGGAACTGGATGCCGGACCGGTCGATGGCGCGGGCCATGATCCCGTCCAGCGCATCGATCTCCCGCACCAGATGGCCCTTGCCCAAGCCGCCGATCGCCGGGTTGCAGGACATCACCCCGATCGTGTCGCGCCGATGGGTCACCAGCAGCGTGCGCGCACCGAGACGGGCGGAGGCCGCCGCCGCCTCACAGCCGGCATGGCCGCCGCCCACGACGATCACGTCCCAGAGTACTGCGTCAACTATCTCGCTCATGGTCTGGTGATACGGAAACCGCAGCGTTCCGTCAAAGACTTCGCGCATGTTTCACGTGAAACATGCCTCTCATTTCCCCAGACAGAAGCTGCTGAAGATCACATCGAGCAGATCGTCCACATCCACACGCCCGGTGATACGCCCGATCGCCTGGGCCGCATGGCGCAGATCCTCGGCCACCAGCTCCAACGGCTGCGCATCGGCCAGCCCGCCCTGCGCCCGTTCCAAAGCAGCCCGCGCCGCACTCACCGCATGCCGGTGCCGGGCCCGGGTCAGGCTCGGCGCCTCCCCGAGCCCCATCATCCGGTCGGCCTCCTCGGTCAATCGGGCCAGAAGCGGCGCAAGTCCGGCCTCGGTCTTCACCGAAACCCCGATCCATCCCTCCGGCACGGCGCCTCCAAGATCGGTCTTGCTGGCCACCCGAAGGTCCCGCGCGCCGTCGCGCCCCGGCAAATCCCCATCAAAAGCAGTTCCGGCCACCGCCATATGGATCACCAGATCGGCGGCCCGGGCCCGGTCGAGCGCCCGACGCACCCCCTCCCGCTCCACCGAATCGGCGGTTTCGCGCAATCCGGCGGTGTCCCATAGGGTCACCGGATAGCCGTTCAGATCGAGGCTGACCTCAAGGACATCCCGGGTCGTGCCCGCGGTCTCACTCACAATCGCAACATCCCGATTCGCCAAGGCGTTAAGCAAGGAAGACTTACCGGCATTCGGAGGTCCGACAATGGCCATACTCAGGCCGTCCCGCAGCCGCTCGCCCCGTGTCGACTCCTGTTCCAGGCCGGCCAGGCGCACGACCAGCGCCGCCAGCTCGTCGGCGGTCTGCTGAAGCAGGTCCTGGGGGATCTCCTCATCCGGAAAGTCGATCCAGGCCTCGAGCATCGCCAAAGCGTGAATCAGCTCGTCCCGGAGCGGATCCAGCACCGCGCCGATCCCGCCGCCCATCTGCCGGAGCGCCTGGGCGCGCTGGGCCGCGGTTTCCGCGTCGATCAGATCAGCCAGGCCCTCCGCCTCGGCCAGATCCATCTTGCCGTTGAGGAAGGCGCGGCGCGAAAACTCCCCCGGATCCGCCGGCCGCAGGCCGGGACACGCCTCGAGCGCGCGAAAGATCCCGTCGAGCACCGCGGAGCCGCCGTGCAGATGAAGCTCCACCACGTCTTCGCCGGTGAAGCTGGCCGGGCCGGGAAACAGCACCGCAAGCCCGCGGTCGAGCAGCGCCCGGTCAACCGGCGCCCGAAACGACACCAGCGCCATCTCGCGCGGCTTCAGCCCGGACGCGCCCAGCCGCGCCGCCGCCGGTGCGGCCGCAGGTCCTGAAATGCGGATCACCGCCACGCCGGCCCGCCCCGGCGCGCTGGCCAAGGCGAAGATCGTCTCACCCTTGGCGGATGGCAGACTTTCGGTCATGAAACCGTGACTCCGTCTCTCACATGCTGATCGCGCTCTGGCGGACAGGTGATCCGATCTGTAGCCTCTTGCTCGGTCCGGTTCAATTCGGAGACAGCGCTCATGGCCATCGAACCTCCGCTTCACGCAAGCCGCCTCGACAGCCCGGTCGGCGACCTGGTGGCGCTGTCGGACGGTGCACATCTGGTCCGACTTACGTGGGCGGAGGAGCTGGATGACGCGCCCGACCTTCACGGGGAAGACGCTGTTTCACGTGAAACATCCAGGCAGCTCAAGGCTTATTTCGCGGGCGAACTGACTGCGTTCGAGCTGCCGATCCGGTTCGCGCGCGGCACCGACTTCGAGCAGGCGGTCTGGCGCGGGATGCTGGAGATCCCCCATGGCGAGACCAGAACCTACGGCGATCTGGCGCACCTGACCGACGGCATCGCGCGGGCGGTCGGCACCGCCTGCGGCCGCAACCCGATCCCGATCGTGGTGCCCTGCCACCGGGTGGTCGGGTCGGACGGGAAGCTGGTCGGGTTCTCCGGCGGCAAGGGAGTGGAGACCAAATCCTGGCTGCTGGATTTTGAGCGGGGCCAGAAACGGCTGTTCTAAGGGGTATCTGGGCCAGATCTGTCGGACCAAGAGCCCTGCCGTTCACCGCCCTCGCCGCCCTTCGACAGGCTCAGGGCGATAAATGGTTGGGGATTATAAACGGTTGGGGCTGCTCTTCGCCTCCGTTCATGGCGGTGCGCGCCCCGCATTTATCGTGGTGAGCCTGTCGAACCACGACTCCTGAATCCGACACGGACCGCGCTCGGGGGATGACCGGCGGCGGAATTCCCCCATCATCCGCCCCCCGATCATCAGTCTGTTGACCGGGGAGGCCGTGGACACGCCCCCCTCGCAATGGGTACCGTCCCGCTCTATATGCGCGATGAGCGAAACCAGAGCCGGCTCAACGGCTCGCACAGGTCTCTCAGGGAGGCAGATATGACGACAACCACCATCACCGCCGGTGACGGCGGCAGCTTCAGCGCCTATGTGGCGATGCCGACCCGGCTCACGGCACCCGCCGTGGTCGTGATCCAGGAAATTTTCGGCGTTAACCAGGTGATGCGCGACCTGACGGACGCCTATGCCAAGGCGGGCTATATCGCGATCTGCCCGGATATCTTCTGGCGGATCGAGCCGGGCGTCGACATCACCGACAAATCCGAGGCCGACTGGCAGAAGGCGTTCGAGCTATTCGGCAAGTTCGACGTGGACGCCGGGGTCGAGGACCTGAAAGCCACCCTGGCCTATGCCCGCGGCATCAGCGGGTGCACCGGCAGGGCCGGCTCGGTCGGCTACTGTCTGGGCGGCAAGCTGGCCTATCTGATGGCGACCCGGTCCGAGTCCGACGCCAATGTCAGCTTTTACGGCGTGGGGATGGACGAACTGCTGGACGAAGCCTCCAACATCACCAAGCCCTATGTCTCGCATATCGCGGCAAAGGACGGGTTCGTGCCGCCGGAAGCACAGGCCAAGATCCTACCGGTCTTCGAGGCACACCCCCTGATCACGCCTTATGTCTATGCCGGACAGGACCACGCCTTCGCCCGTGAGGGCGGCGAGCATTTCGACGCGGCCGCAGCCGAATTGGCAAACCGGCGGACCCAGGATTTCTTCACACAGCATCTCAGCTGACCGACATCTGGATTTTAAGGAGACGACTATGGTGAAAGCCATTCGCATGCATACCCAAGGTGGCCCTGAGGTCATGAAGCTGGAGGAGGTCGATCTGGCCGCTCCGGCCGCCGGCCAGATTCAGGTCAAGCACACCGCCATCGGGCTGAATTACATCGACACCTACCACCGCAGCGGGCTGTACAAGCTCGAGCTCCCGTCGGGGCTGGGCATGGAGGGTGCCGGAACCGTCGCCGCAATCGGTGACGGGGTGTCCAGCGTGAAGGTCGGCGACCGGATCGCCTACGCCGCTCCGCCCCCAGGCTCCTATGCCGAGGCCCGGAATATCGAGGAGACCAAGGTCGTCAAGATCCCGGACGGGGTCGACGACAAAACCGCGGCCGCCATGATGCTGCAGGGCCTGACGGTGCAGTACCTGATCCGGCAGATCTACAAAGTCGGCAAGGGCGACACCATTCTGGTGCACGCCGCCGCCGGCGGTGTCGGCTCGATCCTGTGCCAGTGGGCCAGCCATCTGGGCGCCACCGTGATCGGCACGGTGGGTTCAGACGAGAAGGCTGAGCTCGCCAAGGCCAATGGCTGCGCCCATCCGATCGTCTACACCCGCGAGAATTTCGTGGACCGGGTCATGGAGATCACCGACGGCAAGAAAGTGCCGGTGGTCTATGACTCGATCGGCAAGGACACTTGGCCACTGTCGCTGGACTGTCTGGCGCCGACCGGCCTGATGGTCAGCTTCGGCCAGGCTTCCGGCCCGATCCCACCGGTCGATCTGGGGATTTTCGCGGCCAAGGGCTCGCTCAAGTTCACCCGCCCGACCCTGATGACCTATACCGCCAAGAAGTCGGACCTGGACGTGATGGCGGCCGATCTGTTCGACGTGGTGGCCAAAGGGGTGGTCAAGATCGCGATCAACCAGACCTATGCGCTGGCCGACGTCGTCCAGGCCCACAAGGACCTGGAAGGCCGCAAGACCACCGGCTCGACCATCCTGATGCCGTAAGACGGCGCTGTTTCACGTGAAACACCAAGGGCGGCTCCAGTGGGCCGCCCTTTTTCAGACCATCGTTCTGGCTGCAACGCTGACCGCCCAATACAGCGCCAACCAAACCGTCGCATACGCCGTGATCAGGCCCAAACGCCCTTTGACGCCGGCTTTGACCGTTCCTCGGGCTTGCGGGCGCGCGAACAGAACGGCCGCCACCAGAGCGGCCAGCAGGGCACCGAAACCGGTCAAGAGGAACAGCACATCCGCCACCGCGAAGATCAGCGGTTTTTCCGGCCCCAAGAGCCCCGCAATTGGTAAAAATGAGACCAGCGCCCAGACGGACAGGATCGGGACCGCGCAAATGCCGATGATGAGCCTGCTAATATCCTTACGAGACACGTGAGACATGAATGAAAGCCTTTTCCGACTCGGGCGCATGGCAGGACCGCGCACCGCCTAAGGGATTGAGGAGGAAGGATCGACAAGTCACCGCCGTATTCTGACGGCGCCTCCACGACCTAGGCGGAAAAGGCTTCATTTCGAGTGCGTTAGTGTCGCACCCCTGGGGTCAAACCACCGGGGTCGTACTCGCTCGAGCCGCTCTAGTTCGACGGGGTCCTGGGATCGACGCCGTTCGGCAGCAGGATCCAGTAGCGGCCCTTGGCCGCCATCGGTCCGGCCAGCCGCTCTGCTGGCGCACCTGCCCCCCAGAACATATCGGCCCGGACAGCTCCCCGGATCGCACCACCGGTATCCTGGGCAATGACCAGCCGGTTCAGCGGTGCCCCGCTCTCGTCGGCATAATCCACATCGACCATCATCGGCGCGCCCAAAGGCAGAAACCGCCGGTCGATCGCCAGGCTGCGGCCGGGCGTCAGGGCCACCGACTGCGCGCCGATCGGGCCGTCGCCGGTCAGCTCCCGGAAAAAGATGTAGGACGGGTTCTTGTGCATCAGCTCCCGCATCCGGTCCGGATTCTGTGCCATCCAGCTTCGGATCGCCTGCAGCGACATGTCCTCGCGCTTCACCTCACCCCACTCGATCAGGGTGCGGCCGACCGCGTGATAGATATGACCGTTATGCCCGTCATAGCCGACCCGGGTCAGGCTTCCGTCCGGCAGTTTGACCAGACCCGAACCCTGGATGTGCAGGAAGAATGCGTCGACCGGGCTGTCGAGCCAGACAATCGGCTTGGTCGTGCCTTTAAGAGAGCCGCCGTCGATCTCCGCCCGGCTGTCATAGGGTTTCAGCCGCCCATCGACCACCCGTCCGGCAATCCGCTCGCCCCGCATGGTGTCGCGCCAATTGCCCAGATCCACCAGGATCAGGTCCTTCGGGCGCGGGTACAGCGGCTCGATATAGGTCTCGGAGCGGGTCCTTGCGCCGTTCAGTTCCGGCTCGTAGTAGCCGGTGAACAGATCGTCGGAGGGATCGTCGTCGGTGATCGCCCAAGGGGTCAGGGCCGCGGCAAAGGCCGCACGGATCGCGTCCGCACCCTGGGCTCCGGCGACCGCCGCACAGACCGGCTTCCAGGCGCCAACGGTGCCGTAGCGGCCGTCCGGGCCTATCTGGGTGTCGTCAGTCTGTCGGGCAAACCGGTCGCAGGACCGTTTGAAGGCGCGCGCCGCACCGGTCGGATCATCGGAGGACCAGCCGGGCAGGTCGGCATATTGCGTCTTCGTGAAGGTGATGACGGGAGGCGCGTCGGTGGCTTTTTCCCCATCCGGCTCACCCGGCGGCGCGCAGCCGACCAGAACCGCCAGCCCGCAGACCAGCCCGAGGCTCAGAAAGCCGCGCACAAGGCCGCCGGTCGGCAGGGTGGTGTCGAGGTCAGGCGTCGTCGGGGACACGTGTCGCCACCAAAGCCCAGTTCGGATCGCGCGAGCTTACATCCCGCTCAAACGTCCACAGATCGGTCAGGGTCTCGATCCGATCCGGATGTCCGTCAACCACGTTGCCGTCGACGTCCCGGGTGACCTTGACCTGGTCGGTGACGAATTCGACGGTGACCTTGGCGATGCTGCCGATCAGCGAGGCTTCGACGATATCGGAGGACCGGATGGTGACGATGTTGGTCTCCTGGGTCTCCCGCTCCTTCTCGCGTTCATAGATCGCGGTCACGAAACTGCGGTGAAGATCCTCGGTCAGCAGCGGCTTCAGGGCGTCACGATCGCCAGCGGCAAAAGCCTGGACGATCATCTCGAACGCACCGCGCGCACCGCGCAGGAACTCAACCTCATCGAAGGCGTCATCTGCCAGTTTGATCCGGGTGATGCCCGCCGGAAGCGTGTCGGCGTTCTGCATCAGCTCTTCGTCGGTCGCGGTATCGGCGGATGCGATTGCGCCGTCCCGATCCTTGCCAGGCAGCGAGATCACATTGTCGTCGTCCCGCGCGGCGGAATCCTGATCGTTCGCGGCAGGCGCTTCGGCAAATGGATCGCGCCGTTCCTCATGCCCGGTACGCTTGCCGAGCACGCTGCGCAGTCGAAACAGCACGAACGCCGCCAGCGCCGCGTATAACAGAATCTCGAAAAGGGAACTGTTGCTCATTCACTCACCCGAATAATCCGTGACGAGACGTCTTTGACCGTATGTCCGAAACCCGAACCGGGCAGACCCAAGTACGGGTTGCCCAGAGGTCGCAGTCGATCGGTTGCCTGGACCGTTCCCCACCACATGTCTAAGGTGACGGCCATCTGCGCCGTCGGGGCCACTCCTTGGCCTCTGCCCTGTAGATAGGGCTTTGATCGTGGAAGGGCAAGAATGGGTTTCCTTATCTTTATTTTGATTCTGTTCGGAATTCCGGCGCTCGAGATTTACGTGATGATCGAAGTCGGCTCCGAGATCGGGGGGTTGCAGACGGTTGGGCTGATCCTTCTGACCGCCGCGATGGGCGGTGTGCTGTTCCGGGTACAGGGTCTGAGCACGCTGCGCCGGGTGCAGGCGCATCTCGATGCCAAGGAAATGCCGGTCGGCGATCTGCTCTCTGGCGTGGGCATTCTGCTGGCCGCCCTGCTGCTGTTCATCCCGGGTTTCGTGACCGACACCCTTGGATTCCTGCTGTTCATTCCGCCGCTGCGCAAGGTTCTGATGATCAGCCTGCTGGCGCAGGCCATGAAGGGCGGCACCCGCTTCAATGTCCGCGGGTTCGGCGGACGCGGCGGCCCGCAGCCGGGCGGCATGCGGCGTGGCCCGGACGGCAAGCCGGTCATCGACGGGGATTTCGAGGATCTGACCGACGAGCCGAACCCGCGGCACCCCGACGGTTCGGCCGAACCGTCGCTGCCCCCCTCCGACACCGACATCAGAAAGCCCTAGGCCCGGGCACAAACTCACGGGACACAACTCACATGTACGTGCTGCGCCATGGGCAGAGCGAATTCAACGTGCGGTTTTCGCAAAACCGCGTGGATCCCGGCATCGAGGACCCTCGCCTCACCGATCTGGGCCACCGCCAGGCCGCCGAGGCCGCCGAGATTCTCGCCCAGCACCCGATCACCCGGATCGTCGCCAGCCCGTATACAAGGGCCCTGCAGACCGCGACGCCGCTCGCGAAGAAACTGGGACTGCCGATCGAGATCGATCCGCTGATCCGCGAACGGGCGCATTTTCATTGCGATATTGGAACGTCCACACGCGATCTGCGGCTCGCCTGGCCGGGGATCGACTTCGGTGATCTGCCGGACAGGTGGTGGCCGACGGGCAGCGAGAGCGACGCGCAACTACAGGCCCGCTGTGCCGCGTTCGCCCTACGGCTCGACCGGGCAACCGACTGGGGCGAAGTGGTCTATGTCAGCCATTGGGCCTTTATCCGGGGCCTCACCGGCCTGACCGTGGCCAACGGCACGGTAGTTGAGCTGACGCCAGGGATACGGGCGACGGTTGTTCATTCGCCCGAGACGTGTTAGCCGACCTTCAGATTTCCATACCGCCGGATACCCGTTTCGACGACCTTATCCGCGAGATTGCCCGAGCACGGGCACATATAAGAACCGAGAGAGCCGATCATGAGCGACACGACCACCACACCTGCAGCAGCTGCGGATCCGACTGCCATCCAGATCCAGATCAACGCCCAGTACACCAAGGACTTCTCGTTCGAGAACCCGAACGCGCCGGCCAGCCTGCAGCCCAAGGAGCAGCAGCCGAACATCGCCGTCAATGTCGATGTCAGCGCCAGCCGGGTTGCTGAGAGCGATCTCTACGAGGTGGTGCTGAAGATCGACGCCGACGCCAAGCGGGACACCGAGCAGCTGTTCCTGGCGGAACTGACCTATGCCGGTCTGTTCACCATCAAGAACGTGCCCCAGGAACAGGTCACCCCGCTGCTGCTGATCGAGTGCCCGCGCCTGCTGTTCCCGTTCGCGCGGAACATCATGGCGGAATCGACCCGGGATGGCGGTTTCCCGCCGCTGCTGATTCAGCCGGTGGATTTCGCGGCAATGTTCCGGCAGTCCGCCGCCAACCAGGCCGCCGCCGCAAGCTCCGGCCCGGCAGCCGTGGTTCCGCCGGAAGACTGATCCGGTCTAACGCAGTCTAGCTTGACGGGCCAATCAGGTATTCCAGATCGGCTCCTGCAGCTTTTCGAGAAACGCCGCATGCGCCGCCAATTCCTCGGGACTGGCGACGTGTGCCCGTGGCGGTCGAACCCCCTGCACACGGGACCCCGCCACCGCCGCCTCTTCCGCCGCCCGCCGCTCGGTGTCGGCAGACCCGCTCGGGCCGCCCATCTCCAGCCCCGGCTGCCGGCCGCCTATCAGCTCCAGATAAACCTCTGCCAGCAGTTCGGAGTCCAGCAGCGCCCCGTGCAGGGTGCGGTGCTCGTTGTTGATCTCGAAACGGCGGCAAAGCGCGTCCAGGCTGACTTGCGCGCCGGGATATTTCCGCCGCGCAAGCCGCACGGTATCCAGTGCCTGGCTCATCGGCAGAGGCGGGCGCCCGCACGCTTCCAGTTCGAAGTTCAGGAACTTCATGTCGAAGCTGGCATTGTGGATGATCAGCGTCGAGTCCCCGAGGAAGTTCAGGATTTCGTCCGCGTGGTCGCGGAACGGCTTGTATTTCGCCAGGAACTCGGTCGACAGACCGTGGATCTCGAACGCGCCGGGATCCATCTCCCGCTCGGGATTGATGTAAAGATGCAGTTTTCCGCCGGTGGGGATGTGATTGATCAGCTCGAGGCAGCCGATTTCGACCAGTTTGTGACCCGCCTTGGGGTCGAGGCCCGTCGTCTCCGTGTCGAGGACGATTTCACGCATGCAGTGCTCCCTTCGCGGCGCAGTCGATGGATCAAGCGGTCCAGACGGCGCTGGGTGAACGCCCGACCCAGCCCGGTTGGGACAACCACATCGGCCCGCGCGCGCTTGTCCCGATCCGGCATCTGTTTCGACAGAATAGAGTCGAGTGTCGCCGCCGTCATCCCGGGTCGCGCCAAAACCCGCAGGCGCTGAAGAAACGCGGGCGCACTGACCACCGCCACCAGATCACAGCGCAGGTGCGAGCGCCCTTCCAGCAGCAGAGGGACATCCAACACCACGATGGGGGTGCGACGCCGCCGGTGCGTGCTCAGAAACGCCAGGGTTTTAGCCGTCACCAGCGGGTGCAGAAGTCCCTCGAGCCGCGTCAATGCGGCGGGATCTCCGAAAACCCGACGTCCCAGTGCGCGTCGGTCCACCGCGCCATCCTTGGTCACTCCCGAAAACGCCGCCTCGACAGCGTCCACCGCCGCCCCGCCCGCCGTCATCAACGCATGCACGGCCGCATCGGCGTCATGAACCGGGATCCCCATCCGCCTCAGCATCGCGGCGGCGGTTGATTTCCCCATTCCGATGGAACCGGTCAGACCGAGGACGATCATCGCATCAGCAGCCCGTGGGTCCGGATGAACTCGAGCAGGGGCAGCAGCGGCAGGCCGAGGACCGTGAAATAATCCCCCTCGACCGCGTGAAACAGCTGCGCGCCAAGTCCCTCAAGCTGGTAGGCTCCGACCGATTCCTGCACCTCGGGTCCGACGGCGTCCAGATAGGCTGCGATATACTCCGGTGTCAGGTGCCGCATCTTCATGGTCACCGCTTGCGTGCTGTGCCAGATCCGGGAGCCGCCCTTGGCCACGACCACCGCCGAGATCAGCTGGTGGGTGCGGCCGGACAGGGCCTGCAGGGTCGCCGCGGCATGATCCCGATCGACCGGCTTCTCGAACCAGATTCCGTTGCATTCCAACATCTGATCGGCCCCGATCACAAAGGCCTCCGGTCGTTTGCGCGAGACCGACAGCGCCTTCAGCTCCGCCAGTGCGATCGCCACCTCCTCAGCGGTCGCACCCTCGGCGCGCAGACTGTCCCGAACCGACGCCTCGTCCACCCCGGCGGTCTTGATCTCGATCTCGACCCCGGCCGCGCGCAGCATCTCGGCCCGGAACCGGCTGCCGGACGCCAGAACGATCGGCAGATCGCTGGGTCCACGCAAACCGGGCGCTTTCAGGCTGCCCCCTTTCAGATCAGACATTCCCTTCTCTCCGGGTTTCCAGCAGTTGCAGCACGGCCGCCGACGTCTCCTCGATCGACCGGCGGGTCACGTCGATCACCGGCCAGCCGTGTTGGGCGGCAAGCCGACGGGCGTCCGCCACCTCCTTACGCACCCGATCGAGGGTGACGTAATCGGTCTCTTCAGTCTGCTTGAGCATCAGCACCCGGTTCCGCCGGACCTGGATCAGTCGGTTCGGGTCGGTGGTGAAGGCAACCACCAGCGGATGGGTTAGCTTGAACACCTCCGGCGGTGGCGGAATGTCCGGGACCAGCGGAACATTCCCGGTCTTGAAGCCGCGATTGGCGAGATACAGCGAGGTCGGGGTTTTCGAGGTCCGGGAGACGCCGACGATCACGATGTCGGCTTCCTCCAAACTTTCCACGTGCTGACCGTCATCATGGGCCAGCGTATAATCCATCGCCTCGATCCGATTGAAATAGGCCGCATCCAATTCGTGCTGTCGACCGATCCGGCCATGCCGTTCGATCCCCAGATAGGACCCGAGCGCCGCCAGGACCGGGTCGAGCACCGGAATGCAGGGTACCTCCATCCGGCGACACGCCTCTTCCAGGTTTACCCGAAGCGTCGCGTCCACCAAGGTAAACAGGACCGGGCCCGGATTGGCCTCGATCCCGGCGATCACCTTGTTGAGATAGCTCTGGGTCCGAACCAGCGACCACACATGTTCCTTGGCGCGCACCGCATCGAACTGCACCATACAGGCGCGCACGAGCTGGTGATTGGTCTCACCGGTCGCGTCGGAGATCAGATGCAGATGCAGGGTTACCGGAGCCGTCATTTATCCACCGCAGGCTGGGGATGAAGTCTGAGGATTTCGGGATAACAGACCCCTCTCGTCCTGTCGCGATTTTCCATGCACGGAGCGCGTATTCCCGACCGGTCGAATATCAGAATGTGGAGCGATTGATTGGGAGATCCTGAATCCCGGGGATGAAACATATCCTGGTGAGATATCCCCGATTCTCTTCCGTGTCCGCACTCCGCTCGGCACCCTGCTGCACCAAGGCGTCGAAAGAGATATCCAGAGAGTTCTGCAGCGCCAGGACCTGGGGACGAGGTGGCTGGGGATATCCGGACAGGATGGGGGAGCGAATTTAATCCCCCGGATTCCACCCCCCAACTACATCTCCTCTATATATTTAATATTTAAATAAGTTAGTTATGGTTGGATAGATGGAGGACAAGACATGACAGGATTCCCGCTTCTCGATGCGCTCGCGGGCAAAACCAGTGACCGACCCCCGCTCTGGCTGATGCGCCAGGCCGGCCGGTATTTGCCCGAATATCGCGAAGTGCGCGCAGGAGCCGGAACCTTCGTCGATCTGTGTCTCAATCCCGAACTGGCTGCCGAGGTCACGGTTCAGCCGATCCGCCGCTACGGCATGGATGGGGCGATCCTGTTCTCCGATATTCTGATGGTGCCCTACGGTCTGGGCCAGGATCTCAGGTTCGCCGAAGGGGAAGGCCCGAAGCTGCCGCCGATCCGCACCATGGATCAGGTCCCGGTGTTCGACGCCGATGCGTTCCACAAGCGGGTCGGCCCGATCTACGAGACCGTGTCCCGGACCCGCGCGATGCTGCCGAAGGGGGTGACCATGATCGGGTTCGCCGGCAGCCCCTGGACGGTGGCCTCCTACATGGTCGAAGGCGGCACCAGCCGCGACTTCTCCACCCTGAAGAAAATGGCGTTTCGGGACCCGGCGCTGATCGAGGCGCTGGTCGACGGGATCGTGGACGCCACGGTGGCCTATCTCGACCGGCAGATCCAGGCCGGTGCGCAGGTCGTCAAACTGTTCGACAGCTGGGCCGGCGCCGCACCAGAGACCCTGTTCGATCGCCTGGTGATCGCGCCGACCATCCGGATCGTCGCCGGTGTGAAGGCCCTGCATCCCAATACCCCGATCATCGGGTTTCCGCGCGGTGCCGGCACCCGCTATCTGGAATACGCCCAGGCCACCAAGATCGATGCGGTCGCCACCGACAGCGCGACCCCGATCGCGGTGGTGAAGCAGCTGCAACAGCATCTGCCGGTGCAGGGCAATCTGGATCCGATGGCGCTGGTGATCGGCGGGGCGGCGCTGGATTCTGAAATCGATCGGATCGTGGCTCTGCTGAAAGACGGCCCGTTCATTTTCAACCTGGGCCATGGGATCGTGCCGGAAACCCCGCTCGATCACGTCGAGCGGCTGGTCAAACGGGTTCGCGGCGAGGTCTGAGCGATGGATTGGTACGGCATCGTCAAAGGGTTTCATGTGATCAGTGTGATCGCCTGGATGGCGGGCCTGCTCTATCTGCCGCGGCTGTTCGTCTACCACACCGGGGTCGAAGCCGGCTCCGAGACCTCCGAGACCTTCAAGATCATGGAGCGGCGGTTGCTGCGGGCGATCATGAACCCGGCGATGATCGCGACCTGGATCTTCGGGCTGACCCTGATCGTGCTCACGCCCGGATGGATGGAGCAGGGCTGGCTGCACGCCAAACTGCTGCTGGTGGTGCTGATGACGGTCGCTCACATGGCGATGGCGCGCTGGCGGCGGGCGTTCGCGGAGGACCGGAACACCCACACCCACAAATATTTCCGGGTGATGAACGAGGTTCCGACCCTGATGATGGTGGTGATCGTTTTCCTGGTGATTCTGAAACCATTCTGACGAATAATCGGGATTCAGGATCGTTATCCGGTTGACAGGTTTAAACGGTTCCGGTAACCGCTTGTCATGGTCTCGATGAGCGGGACCGCACCTCCCCCAGGAACACACGCGCATTTCAGGTGGCCCGTCCACCAAGTCCGTACGCAAAGTACGACTCCCGACCCCGCCCGTTCCGCGCGCATGACACGAAAATCCGGATGAATCTTCAAGAACTCAAAGCCAAAACACCCGCCGATCTCCTCGCGTTTGCCGAAGAGCTCGAAATCGAAAACGCGAGCACGCTGCGCAAGCAGGACATGATGTTCGCGATCCTGAAGCAATTGGCAGACAACGATGTCGCCATCTTCGGGCAAGGCGTTCTGGAGACCCTGCCCGACGGGTTCGGCTTCCTCCGCTCGCCGGAATCCAACTACCTGCCGGGGCCCGACGACATCTACGTTTCTCCCAGCCAGGTGCGCCGCTTCGGTCTGCGCACCGGCGACACGGTCGAGGGCGAGATCCGGTCTCCGAAGGATGGCGAGCGCTATTTCGCGCTGCTCAAGGTCAACCAGATCAATTTCGAGGATCCGGACGCGGTCCGTCACCGGATCAACTTCGACAACCTGACCCCGCTCTATCCGGACGAGAAGCTCAGCCTGGAGCTGCCGTTCAAGCCGGAAAACAAGGAATACACCACAAGGGTGATCGACCTGATCTCGCCGCTCGGCAAGGGCCAGCGCGGACTGATCGTCGCCCCGCCGCGCACCGGCAAGACGGTGATGCTGCAGAACATCGCCCACGCGATTTCCGAGATGCATCCCGAGGTCTACCTGATCGTGCTGCTGATCGACGAGCGGCCCGAGGAAGTGACTGACATGGACCGCTCGGTGAAGGGCGAGGTGATCTCCTCGACCTTCGACGAGCCGGCCTCGCGCCACGTCCAGGTCACCGAGATGGTGATCGAGAAGGCCAAGCGGCTGGTCGAGCACAAGCGCGATGTGGTGATCCTGCTGGATTCCATCACCCGTCTGGCCCGCGCCTACAACACCGTGGTGCCGTCCTCGGGCAAGGTGCTGACCGGCGGTGTCGACGCCAACGCTCTGCAGCGCCCGAAGCGGTTCTTCGGTGCCGCCCGGAACATCGAGGAAGGCGGCTCGCTGACGATCATCGCGACCGCCCTGATCGACACCGGCTCGCGCATGGACGAGGTGATCTTCGAAGAGTTCAAGGGCACCGGCAACTCCGAGCTGATCCTCGACCGCAAGCTGGCCGACAAGCGCACCTTCCCTGCCATCGACATCACCAAGTCGGGCACCCGGAAGGAAGAGCTGCTGGTCGACAAGCCGACCCTGTCCAAGATGTGGGTCCTGCGCCGCATCCTGATGCAGATGGGCACCGTCGACAGCATGGAATTCCTGGTCGACAAGCTGAAGCATTCCAAGAGCAACGCGGACTTCTTCGACGCGATGAACTCCTGAGGGCTCGTGTGAGAGACCGGAGGGCGCCCGCCGCGCTCCCGACTCTCCACGGTTCTCCATACGTTTCATCGCCCTGAGCCTGTCGAAGGGCGGCGGCGAGGCGTTGGGGATAGGCGCTTCGACAGGCTCAGGGCGATAAATTTGTTGTTTTGAACTCGAGGCTGAAGGCGATAAACGCCGTTGCCCGTCCTACCCCTCCAACCCCAGTTCCCGCCGGACTTTCCTGCTCAGGCCCGCCGCGACGATGCGGTGGCTCACGGCCAGGTAGTCGCGCAGGGCCGCGTCGTCCAGACCGGGCTCGGAATGGTGCTGGACCCAGGTGAAGCCGCGGGAGGCCAGATAGGGGGCCGGGCGCAGGCCGGGCTGCTCGGTCAGGATCTCGAAGGACAGGGGCGAGACCTTGAAGGTGATGCCCAGCACGGCGCCGCCCGCGTTCCAGCCGCCGATCGCGAACACTTTGGCCCCCTTGGATCCCCCGACCT
>CALAHL010000537.1 GCA_937891725.1 uncultured Rhodospirillaceae bacterium
CCATTATGCTTCCACCTTCCGTCCCTTTTCGCCGCATATTGAGATCGACACATCGGCCGGCTCCGCTAGACGCGGATCACTTGGAGACAAACAAGCCAAGCGCTTTAAAGAACGATCTATTGTCTCGTGGTCTTTGTTCCGACAAGCGAGTGTAAGCCGGGCTGTGACCCGATCGACGGGCGATGGGCCGAGCATAAAACCCTGCCTTGGCATGTCTTCGGACACGTTATCCGCTCCAGCAGTTATTGTTATCTCCCCAGTTCGGCAAACAGCGACCCAACACTGCACGGAAACTGTCCATCTCGACCGTTTAGGTCAAGATTTCCATGCTGCCATGCGGTTGAGACAGCGTTGCCTTATTCCCAATTCCATCGCCATCGGGCGCAGGCTACTGTGACTGCCTGACATCGACCAAAGGAGCATATCATGTCGAGCCGCGCGGACGCGATTGAAGCCATCGAGAGCCATTTTGACAGCAACGGTTTTCGAAAGGATCTCGCGACCCTGGTTGCGGTGCCGAGTTCAAGCCGCGAGGAGGAGCATGAGCCGGATGTGAAGACCTATCTTGAAGCACATATGGTACCGGCGTTCGAAGCCATGGGCTTCACCATCGAGCGACATGAAAATCCAATGCTCGCGCGCGCGCCGTTTCTTGTCGCCAAGCGGATCGAGGATCCCAGTCTGCCGACGCTTTTCTGTTACGGGCATGGGGATACGGTTCCCGGCGAGGAAGGCCGCTGGCGGGAGGGGCGCGACCCGTGGACCCTCGATGTCACGACCGATGCAGGAGGCACCGAGCGCTGGTACGGACGCGGGACGGCCGACAACAAGGGTCAGCATGCGATCAATATGGCGGCGTTGCGTCAGGTGATCGAAACGCGCGGCAAGCTTGGGTACAACGTCACGTTCCTGGTCGAGATGGCCGAAGAGATGGGGTCGCCGGGCCTTCAGGAATTCTGTGTCGCCAACAAGGAGTTGCTTAAGGCGGATCTTCTGATCGCGTCCGACGGCCCACGTCTCTCAACCGAGGTGCCTGATATTCGTCTCGGCACCCGGGGGGCGCTGAATATCCGCATGCGGCTTGAGTACCGCGACGGCGGGCATCACTCTGGAAATTGGGGCGGGCTGTTGGCCAATCCGGCGATCGTGTTGATGCACGCCATAACCTCTCTGGTCACGGCCAAAGGCGAGGTCACGCTTGGCAGTCTGAAGCCGAAGCATCTGCCGAATTCGGTTCGGGCGGCGCTTGGTCCGGTCAAAGTGATTCCCGGCCCCGACGACCCCGAAATCCAGGAGTGGTGGGGTGAGCCGGGACTGAGCGCTGCGGAAAAGGTGTTCGGCTGGAACACCTTTGAGGTGCTCTCCTTTATCTCCGGAGATCCGGACAAACCGCAGAACGCCGTGCCACCTTTCGCCGAGGCGATTTGCCAGATCCGCTTTACCGTCGACACCGACCCGGACACGTTCATCCCCGAGATTCGCAAGCATTTCGAGGCTCAAGGTTTGGAAGGCATTCTGGTCGAGCCGGCCCGGAATTCGATGTTGCGGGCCTCCCGGCTGGACCCGGACCATCCGGCGGTGCCTTGGGCGGTCGCCTCGATCGCCAAGACCCTTGGGGTTGAGCCTGTGGTGATCCCGAATTCCGGCGGCTCGCTTCCGAATGATATTTTTCTGAACCTGGTCGGCATGCCGACCCTTTGGGTGCCGCACAGTTACCCCGGCTGCTCGCAGCACGCACCGAACGAGCATGTCCTTGCCCCATTGATGCGGGACGGCCTGAAGATGATGACGGGCCTGTTCTGGGATTTGGGAGAGGGCTTCCCGAAATAGAGCTGCGGCGCCTGAGAGCCGGATTACTCAATTCCTGAGATGACCAGGTGTTGAGCGCGCCTTAACGTTGACCGGGATATGCCGAGGGTACCGCGTCAACCGCTGGGAGCAGATCCGGGCGTCGCTCTTCTACCCAATCCTGGATCAAGCGTCGGGCGATCGAGTCCCGACGCGGCAGGAATTTGCCCAGATCTTGGAAGCGGGCAAGATCTTCAACCGTGTACCAGCCGGCATCACCCAGTTCGTCGTCGTTCCGGTGGATCTCGAAACTCTTCGCCTGGGCATGAAATCCGAGCATGAGTGAGGAGGGGAACGGCCAGGGTTGCGAGGAGTGATATCGGACATCCCGAACATGCACCCCGCTCTCCTCCCAGACTTCCCGAGCGACGGCCTCTTCGAGCGTCTCACCGGGCTCAACGAATCCGGCGAGGGTTGAGTACATGCCCTCGGGCCACATCTTCTGACGGCCCAGCAAGCACCGATCGCCGTCATGCACCAGCATGATCACCGCCGGGTCGGTTCTTGGAAAATGCGGCGCGCGGCAATCCTCGCTGGTGCAGCTGCGCTGGTGACCGCCTTTGCGGATTTCGGTCACTGTGCCGCAGACACCGCAGAACCGGTGGCGCTGGTGCCACCACATCACGCCGCGCGCGTAGGCCAGAATCGATCCCTCGAATCGCCCGAGCAGCGGGCCGATCTGGCGCAGGTCCATGAACGCGCCTTCCGCCGCGACCAGGTCCATCGCCTCGGTCTCCTCCAGCGCGGAGAGGTCGAGTGCCACGTGCGAGACGCCCTCGTAATCACCGAGGAACACGACGCTGTCCGCCCGCGCGATCAGGTAATGATGTTGGACAACCGAGAGAAGGGCCGCGCTCGGCGTTCCGTCGGTGTCCTGAACCAGGTTTCGGGATCGCCAGACCGGTACCAGCCGAGTGGTGGAGATCTCCAGAAGTTCCGTCAGCCAGCCCTCCCGTTCCCGAATGTGCGCGGATCGGTCCAGTCCGCTGAAACCGTAGATGTTCGGGCGTTTGGTGATCAGGTCCGTGACGGTCGCGTCGTGGAGCGGATCGAAGGCGGGGGGGCGTGTGTCCTGCATAATGGCGGAGTTTACACCGCCCACGTCTTGGCGCCAGAGGGCTTGGCATTTCAAAAATATCAACCTAATATCGAAATAATATAATATTATATAATTAAAGATCGAAATTACGGTCGACGGTTTGGCGAGTGTATGCCTAAAGCTTATCGGGAGGATGCGCTGTGGTCACCAAATCCAAATTGGAATTTGATGCGGTCATTGGACAAAGTCTCGAGG
>CALAHL010000538.1 GCA_937891725.1 uncultured Rhodospirillaceae bacterium
CCCGCTCCAACTCGCCCGGTTTATTGGCGTCGAACAGGATCAGCGGGTGCAGGTTCCCATCGCCCGCATGGAACACATTGGCGACCCGAAGGCCGTACTTCTCGCTCATCTTGCTCATCCGGGCGAGGATCTCCGGCAGCTGACGGCGTGGGATGGTTCCGTCCATGCAGTAATAGTCTGGCGAGATCCGTCCGACCGCCGGGAACGCCGCCTTGCGCCCGGCCCAGAACGCGTTGCGCTCATCCTCGTTTTCCGACACCCGGATTGAGGACGCGTTATGCCGCTCCGCGATCTCGCGCACTCGTTCAATCAGATCGTCGACCTCGACCTCCGGGCCGTCCAACTCGACGATCAGCAGCGCGCCGGCGTCACGCGGATAGCCCGCATGGACGAAATCTTCGGCCGCGTTGATCGCCAGGCTGTCCATCATCTCCATGCCGCCCGGCACGATGCCCGCCCCGATCACGGACGCCACGCAGGCGCCGGCATCGACAGACGTCGGGAAGCCCACCAGCAAGGCCCGCGCGGTCGCCGGCTTCTTCAGAATCCGCACCGTCACTTCGGTCACGACCGCCAGCAGACCTTCCGAGCCGGTCATCAGGCCCATCAGGTCATAGCCTTCGGAATCCAGATGCTTGCCGCCGATGCGCAGGATCTCGCCCTCGATGGTGACCAGTTCCAGGCCCAAAATATTGTTGGTGGTAAGTCCGTATTTCAGGCAATGCACACCGCCCGAATTCTCGGCCACGTTACCGCCGATCGAGCAGGCGATCTGGCTCGACGGGTCGGGTGCGTAATAAAATCCCTCATGATGCACCGCGTGGGTCATGCCGAGATTGGTGACGCCGGGTTGGGCGGTCATGGTGCGGTTCTCGAAATCGATATCCAGGATCTTCTTGAACTTTCCCAGACCCAGAAGCACGCCGTCGGCCAAGGGCAGCGCCCCGCCGGACAGCGACGTCCCGGCGCCGCGCGGCACCACTTTCACCCCGTTCTCGTGGCAGAAACGCAGGATCTCGGCCACCTGCTCGGTCGTGTCCGGCAGCACCACGATCATCGGCACCTGACGATAGGCGGTCAGACCGTCGGACTCATAGGGCTTCATCTCCCGCTCGTTGGCGATCACGCCTTCTCCCGGCACGATCGCGCGCAGGGCTTGGATGATCTCGGCGCGGCGGGCAAGCACCTCGCGATCCGGCTCCGGCATCTTCATCGGTGTTGGCTCCCTGATCCCGTGTTCGCCCGGAGAGTCGCGGCTTCGGGCCCGGAAGGCAAGACCGGCCGCTCAGCCCGGCATCAGCTGATCGATCAAGATCGCGACATCGGCCACGTTCTCAAGGTCGTCGACCAGGCCGATCAGCCGCTCGCCCTGGGCTTCCGGAACGGTGCCGCAGAAGGTCACATTGCGCCGGAACTTGGCCAGATGGGCCTCATGGGTCATCGGTTTCGCAGGATTGCCGTAAACCGTGCTGAGCGTAGCCGTATGCTCCGCCCCATCAGTCATCCGAACGGTCACGGTGATCGGGGTCAGCGCGTTCGGGTCCGGATTGCCGTCGGCTTCGATCGAGACCCGGCGCCCGAGATCGAGGGTGGTCGGATCGGACAGCGGGGCGTCGAGGAAGTCGTCCACCCCCAGGTCGCCCGACAGCAGCAGCCGGGCGGCACAGTACGGCCCCGACAGACGTGCGTAGTTCGGCGTCATCCCGTCCTTGATCGGACGGCCGATCAGACGGTGTGTCAGCGGCGGAACAGAGGCAATGACGGACGCGACGGTGTCGCCCGTGATGCCATGCTCCGCCACCAGTCCGCGCAGCGCATCGATCACCCCATGGGTGGCCCGGCCGCTGGGAAACGGCTTATGCGCCACTTCGGTGATCCGCCAGATCTTTCCGATATCGTCGAGCAGAGCCGCACGGTCGTAGGCGCCTTCCATCAGATTGAGATATCCGAACGGGCCTTCCAGGGTGCCACGGGTACCGGGAATCCCCTGCTCCGCCAGCCGCACCGCCACCACTGCGTTGCGGCTGTCGAAGCCGATCTGCATGGCGAGCAGCGCGAGGCCCTCAGTATGGGCCTGCATGGTGCCCGACGCCTGGGCGTAGTAGATCCCGAACGCATTCAGCAGTTGCTCCCGATCCAGCCCCGCGACAGCACCGATCGCCGCCACCGCCCCGAAGCCGCCGCCGGTCGCGGGCCGAAAAAATTTGAGCCCCGAGGTCACCGCATTGCCGATATGGCAGGCCACGTCGACGCCGAGGGCGATCGCCCGGATCAGCTCCTTGCCGGACACGCCACCTCGGGCCTCGGCCTCGACCATCAGCGCCGACAGGGTGACCGCCATCGGGTGCAGGACCGCAGGCTCGTGCACGCAGTCGAATTCGGAATTGTGGATCAGGTAGCCATTGACGGCTGCGGCGGCGGGCGTCGGCAGCTCTCCCCCGATCCCCCAGATCCGCCCGCCCGGGCCCGGGACGGCCCCCTGATAGGCGGACAGCCATTCCTGCACGAACGGCGCGCGGGTTCCGGCAAGTCCCACGCCAAGGGAATCCAGCAGATACTTCTTCGTGGCCGCCACCGTCTCCGCCGGCAGATCCTCGTAGCGGGTGCCGATCACATGGTCGGCGAAGTTGTGGATGGCGTCGTTCTCGAACATTCCGAAGTCCTCTCTATTCCTGAACCGTGTCCGCGATCTCAACACGGCGCGCGACCCAGATCTGCGCGCCCAGCCGCCGGACATGCTCCAGCACCCGTTCGAGCGCGCCAATGCGGCCCGGCCGTCCGATCACTCGCAGGTGCAGCCCAATGGACAGCATCGGCGGAGGGGTTCCCTGTGGCCGTGCACCGCCTTCGCGCACCATCCAGTCGATGCTGTCGCAGGCGTATTCGGCCCATGCATCCGGGGTATAGGCCGGGTCGGTCCACATCTTCATGTCGTTGGTGTCGAGCGCGTAGGGCAGCACCACAATGCGCTTGTCTCCAACCGTCTCGATGAAGGGACGGTCGTCGGAGTAATCGTCCATGTGATAGCGATAGCCCTCCTCCACCAGCAGCCGTCTTGTGTGCTCGGTGTGGAGATAGCGGGACAACCAACCGACCGGGCGGGTTCCGGTGGTGGCCTCGATCGAGTCGGCCGCGCGCCTAATGAACGTCCGCTCGTCGGCCTCGTCCATCTGGAACTGATGCACCCAGCGCCAGCCATGCGCCGCCACCTCGTGCCCGGCTGCGGCGATCCGCTTGGCGAGATCGGGAAAGCTTTCCAGCGACTGTGCGGCCGCCGTGACGGTGCAGGGAAACCCATAGCTGTCCAGCAGACCGAACACCCTGGGAGCACCCGCCTTGATGCCGTAGAGATAATTGCTTTCATTGCCGAAATTGCGGATCGGCTTCTTCAGCGTCACCCCCAACTCATCGACCGGCTCTGGCCCCCGGTCACCGCGCGCGATCGACATCTCGGAGCCTTCCTCCACATTGACGACGATCGACAGCGCGAGTTTGGCGGCCTCGGGCCAACCAGGACCTTGGGTCTTGTGCACTGTCAGCGCTGCTCGAATTGGGTCTTGCCGAACATGACCTCTTTTTCCTCCTCGCTCATCGCTCCCTTGCGACGCTGATCCGCCAGCACCTCCAGGCCTCGTTGAACGGCGGGGCGAGAAACGATCGCCTGGTACAAGCGGTTCACATTCGGGTAGTCCGCAAGTCT
>CALAHL010000539.1 GCA_937891725.1 uncultured Rhodospirillaceae bacterium
CTATCGGCGATCTCCGTGTAGCCGTAGGCGGGGTTGCCCGGCCCATGGCCACGCTCGACATAGATCCGCTGGCCGATCCTCAGATCATGGGCCGACATTAGGTCGTAGCGCAGGCTGGAGGAGACGTGCGCCACGTGTTCCGGCCCGCAGCCGAGTGTGTCGAACATGTACTCGAACGCCTGCAGACGTGGCTTGTAGGCTTGGGCCTGCTCGGCCGTCAGCACCGCATGGAACGGCGCTCCGAGCAGGTCGACATTGGACTGAATTTGGGTGTCGGAGGCGTTCGAGAGGATGACGAGTGGGATGTATTCCGCGACACGCGCGAGCGGGACAGGGACATCGGCATGCGGACCCCAACTCGGGATCGCGTCGACGATGGCCTCCGCGTCTTCCGGCCGAAACGGCAGGTTCCAGCGCATGCACACCCGCTCAAGCGCGCGGTGCAGCACGTCCGGATAGGGCTTCCAATCCCCGAGCACCTCGTCGAAGCGATAGGCGGTGAAATCCTCGAGGAAGGCCTCCATGTCCGGCGCGTCTATCCGGTCGGCAAGGTGCCTGCGGGTGATGTCACCGACCTGGAAGTTGGTGAGCGTGCCGTAACAGTCGAACGAGACGAAACGGATATCTGGGTTGGCCATGGGTATGTTCCGGGTCTGAGCGGTCCGATCTGATAATTCTGTAGGATTATAGGATTGTCAACAATTTGAAAACCAATCAAATGATGCGCTCATCCCAGTTTCGGCAGCGCAATTCAGTCTGAGGTGGGAAGCCGTTGCTAAGGTCACCGACCTCTAAGCGCGACTCCAAAATCGCGATGCGGCGACTCTGATGCGGGCATGGCAAATGGCACGCTGAATTTGGAAGGAAAGGAGCTGCAAACCTCAGTCACGAAGCGTCGTATGGCGGCCATCAAGAGACGTCTGGCCTGGGAGTTTGAAAGAGGTTGTCGGGAGATCGGAAGGCGCCAGAACGGCCCACGTCTAGTGTTTCTGTGTGAGATCCGGATCGTGGATCTCGAAGCCGGGGGATCTGCTTTCCACACGGTCTATGATTTCGCGGAACGTCAGATCGTCATGCTTCAGGAGCATTTCCGCGATTTGATAGACCCGGAAATGCTGCCGCCGCATGTCGTCGGGCAGCGGTTTGGTGAGCGCGTCGCGCAGGCGCCCGAGCGTGCCACGGCGTTCCTGGCGACCTTCCAAGCCACCGTCCGCATCCACTTTGTCGTCCGTATGATTCATTGAACGTCCACCTCAGCCCCGGCGCATCTCCACACGATATGGTAAGCCCTAGAAGTCCAAATCGGAAGCGCGTGTTTCCGCGAAATTCGCATAGGCTTGAATTCCTGGCGTTCAGCTTGACGGGTCATCGGCGTCCCGACCCGCCGGTTTCTCTGGCTTGCCCGCGTCCGGGAAAACGCCGATCCGGAGCGCGAACCGCTTCGTGTTGTCGAGCTTAAAGGTTTCGAGCACCTTTTCGCTGTTCTGCGGAAGCGGGATCTTGGTCGTCAGGCAATGCAGGATCAATGCGGCCACGACTTCCTCGGACTTGAACGAGACCGGGACTTCCGAGGCGTCTTCGGCTTCAATCACCAGTACACCGGAGGGGGGATCCGCCGTCGTGACGGGTTCGGCATTGATGGGCTTGCCCTTGGGAATCTTGCGTCCGTTTCGTCGGGCGAACTGCGCCAGCGCCAGCGCCGCCTCGCTCGGCCGGAAGACAATGAAACGGTATTCAACGGGCATATGGTCTTTCCTGTCATCGCCCGCTCAGAGGGGCGCGTTCGTGCGGGTCGACTGTCGAGCATTTCCCCACCGATTTCCAGTCGAGAGGGCTGCGATGTGTCTTACGGGGCCTCAATCCTAAGTCATCGTTAGCGTGTAACGGTTGGCGAGGAGTGTTGGGCGACGATCTGTCTTGGTCTTAATTCAGGAATTTGCGAGCGTTGCGCGAATCACTTCCACGGCGCGGAGGGTCTGCGCGGTATGTGCGTCGTCGATTGGGGACGCTTGGGACGAGACCTTGGCGACAACGATATGGTTTGTGCGGTCGACGAACAGGTTTTGTCCATGAACGCCGAAGCCGAACAGCAGCGGCGCGGGGCCATCCTTCACATACCATTGGCTGCGGTAGCGCATCGGAGCGCCTCGGAACAAATCGACGAAATCGCCCGTGTTCCAAGCGGCTGGATCGCCACCGGCGATAAGATCGTCGATCCAGCTTGAAGGAATGATCTGGCGACCGTTCCGGTTGCCGTCCTGGAGCAGGAGCTGTCCGACTCGGGCGAGGTCGCGCACCGTTGTGCAGACGCCGCCCGCGCACCGCGGCGCGCCGAGTCGGTCGACCGTGATGTAGGCGCCGCGTTCGGCCCCCATCGGGCGCCACAGGCGTTCGGACACAAGGTCGGCGTAACGCCGCCCGCTGGCGCGTTCGATCACCCAGCCGAGCAGGTCGGTGTTCGGCGAGACATAGTGGAAGCGGCCGTTATGCGGGCCGTCCTCGGCTGTCATCGACTCATAGAAGCTCCGGAGGTCGGAGGGCTTCTCTCCGGGTTCCAGCGGATTCCAATTCTGCGCCTTGCGGTAGGCGATGATTGCACCTGAGGTGGCCAGATAGTTCTCGTCGAACTCAACCCCAGCCCGCATGTCGAGCAGGTTCCGGATTGTCGCGCCTTTGTAAGCTGTGTTGGTAATTTCCGGGACGTAGGCGGTGACCGGGGCGGACGGATCGAGCGTGCCGTCCTCGATCAGTATGCCGGCAATCAGGCCCAGGAGCGATTTCGACACCGACATGAGAATGTGCGGCGTGAACGCGTCCATTCCGTTCGCATAGGTCTCGAACACCAATCGGCCGTGCTGCAGAACGACGATTCCATCAGTCTCGGTCGTGTCGAGAATGGAGCCAAGAGCCACCCCATCGACCATCAACCTGTCGAGATCAGCCGGCTCGGGCGGAAGGGCAAAGACCGCATCGGGGTCGTTCGGGATATCGGCCGAGGCCACGATCTCCCGCACATGGTGGAACGCCCACCGGCTATACGGAGCGGTCCGCCAGTTCGCCAAAGTCACCTGAGTTTCCGGGGTCGGCGGAAAGCCCTGCATCAGATCGGGTTCGGACATCTCGGCTCCTTGTTGGTCGCCCTTCATCGGCATTCATGCAGCTTTACCGGTTTGGTGCCGCGAGGCAAAACGGTCGAACTCGCCGGAGCTTGGGCGGCAGCCGGTGAAGGCCTCGACATAGCCTGGGATACGGCTCAGACGCAGGTCTAGCGGTTCCACCGTCGTCATTGAGATATAGCCGACCTGGGTGAGGTAGACGGTCCGCGCGCGGATATCGGCGGTTTCCAAATCATAGCCGAATCTGAGGAACATCGCGGTGATCGCGGCGATCCGATCGGCATCGGCCTGCTTGAGCGCGGCGTGCAAATCGGGCGCGGCTTGCGCCCAATTCCGGATGGCGAAGTCGAGACGGGCGTCGAACAGGCTCGGATCGACCCAGCAGTCGGACAGGTTCAGCATCGCCTCGGTGATGGTCTCCGCATAACGCTCGGTGCGACCGATCAGAGTGTCGGTGTTCTGCTGATTCCAACGCTGAATCAGCGCGTTCAAGAGATCCTCCCGGTCGCTGAAATGCCAGTAGAAGCTGGTCCGTGACAGCCCCAGAGATTTCGCCAGCGCACCGAGCTTTACGTGTTCGACCCC
>CALAHL010000540.1 GCA_937891725.1 uncultured Rhodospirillaceae bacterium
TGTCGACGGCGTGTTCGGGAAATACTTGGTGTCCGCCAGAACCTCACCGCCGAGCGCAGCGGTCATGACCACGGCCGAAAGAGCCGCAATGAGCGTCTTCATGTCATCCCTCCCCAGAGATTGATAAGCGCCGATGCCTCAGGGTTTCAAGGTGACGCCTATCTTACTTATTATTGTACACATAGATATTTCAACTCGGAAAGAGGGTATTTATGCGTAAAAGCGTTGGACAGACTTGACCGTCTCATACGCCATCGTAAGGTCGAGACATGAGTCGCCCCCCTTCCGTTGTCTTGAACGGCGCGGATCTGCTGCCGGATCCGACCGGCGTGCTGGTCTGGCCCGAACGTGAAACGCTGGTGGTGGCCGATCTGCACTTCGAGAAGGGCTCCGGTTTCGCCCGGCGCGGCGTGATGCTGCCGCCGTTCGACACATCGGCAACACTTGATCGTTTGGAGCGGGCGATCGACCGGATCCGGCCCAATAGGGTGATTGCGCTTGGCGACAGTTTTCACGACACGGCGGCGGCTGGACGTCTGGGATTGTCCGATTCGAACCGCATTCGGGCTTTGACGGCACGCGTCAACTGGCATTGGATTACCGGTAATCATGACCCCGATCCGCCACTCGATTGGGGTGGGGTGGCGCAGGCGGAACTGGTGGATGGCCCGCTGACCTTCCGACATGAAGCCAGAGCCGACGCGCCTGCAGGCGAGGTCTCCGGACACTTTCACCCCAGCGCGCGGCTGCGTCTGAAGGGGCGCAGCGTGGGCGGTCGCTGTTTCGTGACAGACGGACGACGGCTTATCCTGCCTGCGTTCGGCGCCTTCACCGGCGGCTTGGATGTCACACGCCCGGATCTCCGGCGATTGTTCGCCAAGAACTTCGACGTTTTCCTGATGGCGTCGGGCCGAATCTGGCGGATTCCCGCTGGCAAATTGTCGACCGTATCAGCGATTTGATCCAAGCTCGGTGTGGCCGCGTAACAGAAGCACCTATACGCCCGTAAAAGATTTGGAGCGCCTGTGTCCGACGCACCGTCGATCGTGTGGTTCCGCCTAGACCTCCGACTGTCCGACAACCCCGCCCTGACCGCCGCCGCCAAACGTGGGCGCGCGCTCGTTCCACTGTTCATTCTGGATGATGAGGAAGCGGACGAGTGGGCGATCGGGGGGGCGTCTCGATGGTGGCTGCATCATGCGTTGGAAGCGCTCGCATCCGGGCTGCAGGATCACGGCGGAGATCTCATCCTGCGCCAGGGTCCGGCGGAACGCGTGCTGGACGAGGTGATCGCCGAGACCGGAGCCGAGGCGGTCTACTGGAACCGGCGGTACGAGCCCTGGGCGATCGCCAGGGACGGCAAGATCAAGGATCGTCTGAAAAAGGACGGCATGGCGGTCGAAAGCTTCAACGGTGCCTTGCTGACCGAACCGTGGGAGCTGAAGACCGGGCAAGGCGGTCCCTACAAAGTCTTCACCCCGTATTGGAAGGCGGTGCGCGCGGCCGGAGAGATCCCTGAGCCGCTTCCCATGCCGGACGAGATGACCTTCATCTCGAAAACGCCGCAATCGGATCGCCTAATGGATTGGGATTTGCTCCCCTCCAAACCGAATTGGGCTGCGGCGTTTCCGGATACCTGGACGCCCGGATCCGAAGGAGCTACTGGTCGGCTGTCCGACTTTTTGGACGACGCCGTCTTTGCCTACAAGGACCAGCGGAACGCCCCTGGGCAGCCCGGTACGTCGCGCCTTTCGCCGCATTTGCATTTCGGTGAAATCTCACCCCGGCAAATCTGGCATGCCGCAATCGCCAAGAACCTCGCCGAGACCGGAGAGCCGATGTCGGGTGGGGTGATGACCTTCCTGTCGGAGGTGGTCTGGCGTGAGTTTTCCTACAACCTGCTGTATCACTTTCCTCACCTGCCCAAAGATCCCCTCAAGACTGAGTTCGCGGCGTTTCCCTGGATCGACGATCCGGCAGGTCTGAAGGCCTGGCAGACCGGCATGACCGGATATCCCATCGTCGACGCGGGCATGCGGGAGCTGTGGACGACCGGATGGATGCACAACCGAGTCCGGATGATCACCGCATCGTTCCTGATCAAAGATCTGATGATTCACTGGTCGGAGGGGGAAGCGTGGTTCTGGGATACCTTGGTGGACGCCGATCTGGCCTCGAATTCGGCAAGTTGGCAGTGGGTGGCAGGCAGCGGCGCGGACGCATCACCCTATTTTCGGATTTTCAATCCGGTGCTGCAGGGCGAGAAGTTCGACCCGGACGGAACCTATGTCAGACGATGGGTTCCGGAATTGGCCGATCTGCCGGATAAGGTGATGCACGCGCCATGGGAGGCGAGCCCGGTGGAACTTCAGGCTGCAGGAATCACCCTCGGGCAAACCTATCCGGAGCGGATTGTGAACCATGCATCGGCTCGCGACCGGGCCTTGGCCGCCTATAAAGCACTCAAGGCGGCATAAGGAGTTGAAATGAGCCATTGGCGCTACCCTCCGACGGCCTATCTAGGTGCCGGGGTCGAAAGATGTTTGGACGTGACCGTGTTGGGAATTTGGAAATGACTCTGAAAATTGCGGTTGTCGGCTCCGGCATCTCCGGACTGTCCAGCGCGTATCTGCTGAACGGACGACATGACGTGACCCTGTTCGAGTCAGAAGACCGGCTCGGCGGGCACAGCAACACCGTCAATTTGGAGGTGTCCGGTCGCGACATCGCGGTCGACACCGGCTTTATCGTGCTGAACGACCGGACCTACCCGAACCTGCTCGGCATGTTCCAGCACCTGGACGTCGCGATCGAGCCGAGCGACATGGGGTTCGCAGTTTCGATCGAACAAGGACGGCTGGAGTATTCCGGATCAACCAAGGGCATCCTCGCGCAACCCTCCAATCTGTTGAGCCTGCGTTATTGGGCCATGCTGAAGGATCTGGTGCGGTTCTTCAGCTCCGCCCGCACCCTGCTGGCCCAGCCAGAGGAACATCAACCGACCCTTGGCGAGTGGCTCACGACGGAACGCTACAGTGACGGATTCATTCACGATCACCTGCTGCCGATGGGCGCCGCGATCTGGTCCTGCCCGGTCGGAACCATGACGGCCTTTCCTGCGCGCTCGTTCATAAAGTTTTTCGACAACCACGGCCTGTTGGATTTCGGCGCACGGCCTATCTGGCGGACGGTGACCGGCGGCTCACAGCGTTATGTTGCCAAGCTGGCCGAGGCGCTTGACGGTCGGATCCGGCTTTCCTCACCGGTGGTATCGATCCAGCGCGACGCAAACGGCGTGACCCTCGCGACCCCATCAGGCGCGCCGGAGCGGTTCGACGCGGTGATCCTGGCCTGTCACGGAGATCAGGCCCACGCGATCCTGTCCGACAAGACGGAGCAGGAGGATGGCATCCTCGGCAGTTTCAGCTATCAAGAGAACGAGGCTATCCTGCACGGTGATGCTGCATTGATGCCGAAGCGCAAGGCCGTCTGGGCGGCCTGGAACTACCTGGCGGAAGGCGCTCAGGGGCCGGATCGGAAGGTCGCCGTGAGTTACTGGATGAACAAGCTTCAGAACTTGGATAACGCCGTGCCCCTTTTCGTCAGCCTGAATCCCCTGCATCAGCCGCGCGAGGATTTGGTGTACCGGCGCTTCAGCTATGCGCATCCGGTTTTCGACACCGCCGCCATCTCGGCACAGCGGGATCTGCCGAGTATCCAGGGTCGCGGCGGCGTCTGGTACTGCGGCAGTTACTGCGGTTGGGGGTTCCACGAGGACGGCTTACGGTCCGGGATTGCGGTCGCCCGC
>CALAHL010000541.1 GCA_937891725.1 uncultured Rhodospirillaceae bacterium
CCTTGCGTGGTGACCGTCCCACGCCACGACGGGCTGATTTTGACTGGTCTGCCCCCACTGAGTGGTCCAGTTTGAATGTTAGTGCATGGCGGGATGAGTGTTTCTGGCGCCGAGGGTCGGAACCCGAGCGCTATTTAGAGGATCTTCGCAATCCAGAAGACCATCCGATCCACACTCATCTGTGGGACTGATTGGAACGTCGGGGTCAGCCCTTAGGATCGGGGGCGATAGGACGCACAAGAGCCCTAATCGAGGCTACATCAGTGGATATTGGCGGCCTGCCCACGCCAGCGATGTACCCCGACCCCCATGTTCCAATCGATCCCGTCTTTCTCATATGAATTGACCTCAGCCCCATAGCGATGACAGTGGCGCCGCTGCCAGCTTGTCGCCGAACGGCACGACATCCGCGCTGTCGTAGAGCACGGTGCCGAAAGCAAAACGGTCTCCGCAAGCCTCCGCCAGAGCACGCAATCCGCCGAAGTCGCCGGATTTAACCGTAGCGCTTGCCTTCACCTCAATGCCGGCGATCATGCCGTCATCACGCTCCAGCACGATGTCGACCTCGCGCATGTCGCGATCGCGGAAATGATAGGGCGTCAGTCGCAGGTCCGAGGCTGTCGTCAGCTTGAGCACTTCGGAGAACACGAAGCTTTCCAAAATCGCGCCGAATGTTCCGCGATCCGCCTTCACCCTGTCGAAGGTCAGGCCGCGCGCGCTCGCCAGCAGGCCGGAATCGAGGAAATGCAGCTTCGGTGTCTTGATGATGCGCTTCAGCGCATTCGTGAACCAGGGTTGCAGCGTCGCGATCAGAAAGACCTGTTCGAGCAGCCCGACATAGCGCTGTCCCGTCTTGTGGCTAACATTGATGCTGGCCCCGAACTGCGAATAGTTGACCAATTGGCTGGAATGCTCGGCCAGCAACCGCACGAATTTCGGGAGCTCGGTCAATTTCTCGACCTCTGCGATGTCCCTGAGATCGCGGGTGAGAACCGACGTAAGATAGGATCGTGCCCAGTCCTGCCGGCGCCGCTCGCTCTCACGTGCAATCGCCTCGGGAAAGCCGCCGAGCAGGACGGAGTGGACGAGATCGTCGCCGACGATCGCTTTGCTTGACTTTTGCAGCTTTCCCTCGAAGAGGTGCTCCAGGAAGGTCGGCGTCCGACCTTCGATTTCGGCCCGCGCCAGCGGCAGCATTTGCAGCGTTTCCATCCGGCCGGCGAGACTGTCGGCGACCCGTGGCAAGGTCAGCACATTAGCTGAGCCCGTGAGGAGAAATCGGCCCGGACGATAGTCCTCGTCGACCGTCTTCTTGATCGCCAGGAGCAGATCGGGCGCGCGCTGAATCTCGTCGATGATGGCCCGATCCAGTCCCCGGATGAACCCGGCCGGATCGGACTGCGCAGCCTCCAGCACGGTCTGGTCGTCCAGCGTGATATAGGTGCGGCCGGCTTCCCCCATCTTCTTGACGAGCGTGGTCTTGCCCGCTCGCCGTGGCCCCACAATGAGAACCACGGGTGTATCCGAAAGGGCTTCCTCTACCCGACGCTCTACAAACCGCTTGAACATCCGATCTCCGAGTCTCCGGCAATTGGAACTATCCATGCGGCTGTTTGGAAGTCAACAGCTCGCTAATTGGAACTTGATGCTCCGCTCGTTGGGAGCGCCTTTAGACGGAGGGCCATGCAGTGAACCTCCAAGGCAACCTGGCGCTACATGTCGCCGGTGCCGTTCCTGCCAAAGAGAAGGCTTGTGAGAACGCCGGAGCAAAAATCCGTCATTGAAGCGGCCGGTAGAAATAGGGACTGATTGGAACGTGGGGGTCATGCCGCGTGCCGGTTTGTTGTTGGCATCTTGTGCGAGGCTTCGTTCATTAGGTTCGCGCGCA
>CALAHL010000542.1 GCA_937891725.1 uncultured Rhodospirillaceae bacterium
ACCCGTGCTGTGCCCAGCGTCCCACCCCGGCGCAGCATTTCCATGAACCGCAGATAATCCGGCATCGTCGAAATCAACCCGCCGCCGCCGGACTGCATCGCGGAATGTCCGAGGAACTTGCTAGAGCTTCGGTCCTCGACCCGTTTCATACCGCCCGCTTCGGTCTTCTCGTAGCACGCGGCCAGCCGGCCCGCTTGGTCTGTCGGGCAGCCGAACCAGGTGTCGTCCATGCCCAAGGGCGTGAGGATCCGTTCGGCCAGCACCTCGGCCAACGGCTTGCCGGCCACGACCTCAACCAGCCGGCCCAGGATGTCGGTCGCGATCGAATAGGTCCACCGGCTGCCGGGTTCAAAACAGAGCGGGACATGCGCCGCACGCCGGACAGCCTCGGCCAGGGACTCAGTGCTCGGCGCGAACTGGACGTTGTTGTCGCGATAGGCCTGACCGATCGGCCCCGGGTCCGCGAACCCGTAGGTGAAACCGGCGGTATGGGTCATCAGCTGACGAATGGTGATCGGTCCGTCGGCCGGTCGGGTCTGCATATCAGCGCCGTTGCCGGAGATATGGATCCTCGGCGCGGTGAACTCCGGCAGAACCCGGCTGATCGGGTCGTCCAGCTGGAAGCGCCCCTCCTCATAAAGGCTGAGGGCCGCGACGGTGACGACCGGTTTGGTCATCGAACAGATCCGGTTCAAATGATCGATCGCCACCGGCTCACCGGTTTCCGGGTCGGTCGACCCGCGGGCGTCGAGATAGGCGATCTCACCACCCCGCACGATCAGGGTCATGGCATAGGGCAGCCGCCCGGACTCCACATACCGGTCCATCCAGCCTCCGATCAGGGCCAACCGGTCCGGGTCGAGCCCGACCGAATGCGGCGCCTCACGGGCATCGGGGAATTCGGAGAGCGTCTTAGGCAGATCGGTCGAGTGCAGCGTCGACATGGGGGTCGCCCTTTCGATCGGGGAGGCTCAGGCCGCCCCATTGAACATGTAGATCCAGATCAGAAGACCGCCCCCGAGCACGATGCGGTAGATCACGAAAGGCAGGAAACTCGCCCGACGCAGCCAGCTCATCATCACCGCGATGGCGATCAGTGCCGTTATGAAGGAAAGCCCGGCCGCGACGGCCGCGTCCAGTCCCAAGGCGATGTCTCCGGATTCATAGAGATCAAGCCCCGCCAGACCGCCCGCCGCGATGATCGCGGGAATGCTCATCAGCATCGAGAACCGCGCCGCTTCCGACCGCTCGTAACCCAAAAGGCGGGCGGCGGTCATGGTGATGCCGGAGCGGCTGGTGCCCGGGATCAGCGCCAGAATCTGCGACAGGCCGATAAAGAAGGCGGAGCCATATCCCATATGCTCGATCCGGCGGACGGTCATGCCAATATGATCCGCTACCCCCAACACCAGCCCGAAACCCAGGGTCGCCCAGGCCACGATTTCAGCGGTGCGGAGCGCATCGCCCAAATAGCGCGATGCCGCATACCCAGCGACAACCAGGGGCAAGGTCGCCAGAATCACCTGAAACGCCAGCCGCGCGCCGGGATCCCGCCTGCCGGTCAGGCCACGCAACAGACCAGCCGTCATGCGCCAGACATCCCGCCACAGATACAGGATGACAGCGAACAGGGTTCCCACATGAACCGCAACGTCGATGGTCAGTCCCTGGTCCGCTTCGCCCGTTAGGGCCGGTGCCAGGATCAAATGTCCCGACGAACTGATCGGCAGGAATTCGGTGATCCCCTGCACCACCGCGATCAGCAAAAGATGTTCCAGTCGCACCGCTGCTATCTCCCCCGCCCCGGTCTCGTCGAAGAAACCCCAAGCGATTCATACTCCAAACCTTCGGTGCGAACCTACACGTTCGGCCAGATTGGAGCACTTTTCTAAAAAGGTCCGATATGGTATTATTTTTATGGAAGCGCAGTGAGAAAAG
>CALAHL010000543.1 GCA_937891725.1 uncultured Rhodospirillaceae bacterium
ACGCACCCCGGACAGCCAGCACCTGTCCGCGTTTGCCCTTGCGACGCTTGGGGATCGGGATCTGGCGGAATCCGGACAGGTACTGTCCGGTCAAGCTCTCGGTGCTGGCGATGACCTCGGCCGGCGTTCCGCTTGCGATCACGGTGCCGCCGTGCAGACCCGCTCCCGGTCCCATGTCGACCACGTAATCGGCTTCGCGGATTGCGTCCTCGTCATGCTCGACCACCAGCACGGTGTTGCCCAGGTCGCGGAGCCGCTTGAGCGTGACCAGCAGCCGGTCGTTGTCGCGCTGATGCAGGCCGATCGACGGTTCGTCCAGAACATAGAGCACACCGGTCAGACCGGAGCCGATCTGGGAGGCGAGCCGGATGCGCTGGCTCTCGCCGCCAGACAGGGTGGCCGAGGCGCGGGAGAGGCTGAGGTACTCCAGACCCACATTGTTCAGGAAGCCCAACCGCTCATTGATCTCCTTCAAAATCCGGGCCGCGATGTCGGTTTCCTTCTTGCCCAAACCGTCCTGCAACTGGGTGAACCACGCGACCGCCGAGCCGATCGAGAAATCGGTCACTTCCGAGATGGTCAGATGCTGGATCTTCACCGCCAGCGCTTCCGGGCGTAGCCGCAGGCCGTTGCAGGCTTCGCACGGGGCGGCGGCCTGATAGCGGCCCAGTTCCTCGCGGACCCAGGAGCTGTCGGTCTCCCGCCACCGTCGTTGCATGTTCGGAATCACGCCCTCGAACGGCTTGGTGGTCTTGTAGGCCCGCAGACCGTCTTCAAAGCTCATGGTGACCGGTTCGGTCCCGGTGCCGTACAGGATCGCGTCCTGGACCTCCTGCGGGAGATCCTGGAACGGGGTGCGGATATCGACGCCGAAATGCTTGGCGAGGCTGTCCAGGGTCTGGGCGTAATATTTCGAGGTGCTTTTGGACCAGGGATCGACGGCACCGGCCTTCAGACTCAGTGCGGGGCTCGGCACCACCAGTTCCGGGTCGAAATACATTTTGGAGCCGAGACCGTCACAGGTCGGGCAGGCGCCGAAAGGGTTGTTGAAGGAGAACAGGCGCGGCTCGATCTCGTCAATCGTGAAGCCGGAGACCGGGCAGGCGAATTTGGCGGAGAAGGTGTGGCGGGCACCGCCGTCGGCTTCCTCGGCGATCAGCAGGCCATCCGACAGGCCCAGGGCCGTTTCGATCGAATCCGCCAGCCGGGTCTGGATGTCCGGGCGCACCACCAGGCGGTCGACCACCACCTCGATATCGTGCTTCCGCTTTTTGTCGAGCGCCGGAACGTCCTCGATCTCATAGATCGTGCCGTCGACTTTCACCCGCTGGAAGCCGCGCTTCCGGAACTCCGCCAATTCCTTGCGGTACTCGCCCTTGCGCCCTCGGATTACCGGCGCCAGCAGATAGAGCCGCGTGCCCTCCGGCAGCTCCACAATGCGGTCGACCATCTGGCTGACCGTCTGGCTTTCGATCGGCAGGCCGGTCGCGGGCGAATAGGGGATCCCGATCCGCGCGAACAGCAGCCGCAGATAGTCGTAGATCTCCGTCACTGTGCCGACAGTCGAACGCGGGTTCTTCGACGTGGTCTTCTGCTCGATCGAAATCGCCGGCGAGAGGCCCTCGATCAGGTCCACGTCCGGCTTCTGCATCAGTTCCAGGAATTGCCGGGCATACGCCGACAGGCTTTCGACATAGCGACGCTGACCCTCGGCGTAGATCGTATCGAAGGCGAGGGAGGATTTGCCGGATCCGCTGAGCCCGGTCAGCACCACCAGGCTGTTGCGCGGCAGATCCACGTCGACATTCTTGAGATTGTGCTCCCGTGCGCCCCTGACCCGGATCACTCTCAGCTCGGTGTCGTGATAACGGACGGTCGGCTCGGCCGATTTGGACATGCGAAACCTCTGATGGGTGCCCACGCTGGACTCGCGCGAGC
>CALAHL010000544.1 GCA_937891725.1 uncultured Rhodospirillaceae bacterium
TCCTGGGCGAGCGGTTGGACCCGACCGGGATCGCGGGTGTACTCCTGACCAGTTACGGCGTCCTGCTGGCCAGCGGCGCGTTCTCCCGCAACAAGACGTAGTCCGAATGCGCTTGCCGACCGGGCCCGTGCGGATGCTTCATAGGGTGCCGCCCCCAACCTGGAGCCATCCCGATGAACGAAAGTAGCAGCCGCGCCAATGACACGTTTTGGGCCCGCGCAGACCGGCACCTCCTGAAATACGGGGGCGATTTCGTCCCCTTTGTGCCGCGTCGGGCGGAAGGTTCCTTCCTGTATGACGCTGACGGGCGCCGGGTGCTGGATTTCACCTCCGGTCAGATGAGCGCGATCCTGGGCCATTGCCACCCGGAGATCGTGGCCACGGTCCGGGAAAGCGTCGGGGCGTCTCGACCATCTGTTTTCCTCCATGGTTTCGGATGAGGTTGTCGATTTGGCGGAAGCCTTGAGCCAGCTCGTCCCCGACCTTCCGAAGGTGATCCTGCTATCGACCGGCGGCGAGGCCAACGAAGCGGCGATCCGTCTGGCCAAGCTGGTGACCGGAAAATGGGAGATCGTCGGCTTCACCCAGTCCTGGCACGGCATGACCGGTGGGGCCGCCGCCGCGACCTATAAGGCCGGTCGGCGCGGGATCGGGCCGCTCGCCGCCGGTTCGTTCGGCATTCCCGCACCGAATGCCTATCGGCCGCGGTTCCCCGGTGTCGATTGGCGCACGGAGTTGGACGATTCCTTTGAACAATTGGACCGACAGTCGACCGGTAACCTTGCCGCCTTCATCGCGGAGCCGATTCTGAGCAGCGGCGGCGTGCTGGAACTCCCGCTCGGATATCTTGCGGCCCTGCGGGATCATTGCCGCGCACGCGGCATGTTGCTGATCTTGGATGAGGCGCAAACCGGGATCGGGCGCACCGGGCAAATGTTCGCGTTCGAGCGCGACGGAGTGGTGCCGGACATCCTGACCCTGTCAAAGACACTTGGGGCCGGGCTGCCGCTTTCGGCCGTGATGACGTCGGAGCGGTTGGCCCGGGAGGCCGAGGCGCGCGAGTTCCTGTTCTTCACCACCCACGTCAACGACCCGCTTCCCGCAGCCGTCGGCCTCAAGGTTCTGGAGGTTGTTCAGCGGGATGGCCTTGCCGAACGCGCGGCCGTGGCCGGCGGGCGGCTGAAGGATGGGTTGCTCGGTTTGAAGGACCGGCATGCCTGCATTGGCGACGTTCGCGGACGCGGCCTTCTTCTGGGGCTCGAATTCACCGATCAGGATGGACGGCAGGCTTCGGAAATCTCTGATGCCGTCACGGATCTGGGGCTGGAGCTTGGCCTCTCCGCCAACATCGTTCGCGCCGGCAACTCCGGTGGCACCATGCGGATCGCCCCGCCTCTGACCGTCACCGATGCGGAAATAGATCTGGGGGTCGAATTGCTTGAAGCCGCAATCTTGAAAGCTATGGCGAACTGAGCCGCGCTCATTTGACGGGCCTGATTTCGGGCGACAAAGACAACGACCCCGGCTGTTTCCAACCGGGGTCGTTGCGCCACTTCGCAAAGGGCCATCGTGGGGGGCGGGGGATCAGCCCTTGTCGATGCGAAGCGCAATAAAGCGCGTCTCGCCTTGGCTTGCCACAAACAGGAGGATCGACTTTTTGCCGGCCTCCCGGGCTTCAGCGACAGCGTCGGCAAGATCTTTCGGCTCGCGCACTTCTCTTTGGTTGGCCTCGACGATCACGTCGCCGACGCTCAACCCTTTCTCGGCGGCCACACCGTCGGTCGCGATCTCACGAATCACAACACCGTCGATGTCGCCCGGCACCTTATAATCCTCTCGTAATTGCGGCGTCAGCGTGGCGACATCTAGACCAAGTGATGAAACCTTCGTGTCCTCAATCACACCGTCGGTCTGCGACGTTTGAACGACACGCGCCTCTTCCGCCTTCTCCAGTTCACCGAGTTTGGCGGTCACAGCTTGTTCTTTGCCTGCACGCCAGACCCGAACCGCGACCTCCTCGCCGACCTGGGTCTCCGCCACGATCCGGGGCAGAGCCCGCATCTCAGGCACGGCCTGACCATTGAACGACAGGATCACGTCACCGGCCTCGATCCCCGAGGACTCAGCCGGACCACCCGGGGTCACAGCTGCGACCAGCGCGCCCTTTGCCTCCGGCAATCCAAGGCTTTCGGCGATCTCATCGGTGACCTGCTGAATCTGAACACCCAGCCAACCGCGACGTGTCCGACCAAACTCCCTCAACTGCGAGACGACACCCTTGGCCAGCTCGGAGGAAATCGCAAAGCCGATACCGACCGAACCACCCGACTGAGAGAAGATGGCGGTATTGATGCCGATCACCTTACCGTCCATGTCGAACAGCGGACCACCCGAGTTGCCACGGTTGATCGAGGCGTCCGTCTGGATGAAGTCATCGTACGGGCCTTGTCCGATATCCCGACCACGGGCCGAGATGATACCGGCGGTCACCGTGCCGCCGAGACCGAAGGGGTTGCCGATTGCAACCACCCAGTCGCCCACCCGCAGCTTGTCGCTGTCGCCGAAGCTTACGGACGGAAGAACCCGACCGGCTGGATCAATCTGCAGAACCGCGACATCGGTCTTCTCGTCGGTGCCCAGCAATACCGCCTTGAATTCGGTGTCATCCTGCAAGCGAACGGTGATCTCATCGGCATCGGCGATCACGTGATTGTTGGTGACCACGATACCGGCGGAGTCGATGATAAAGCCCGAGCCCAGGGACTGTGCCCGACGCGGACGGTCCGAACGCGGCTGATTGCGGTCGAAGAACTCGTCGAAAAAGTCCTTGAAAGGCGATCCAGGCGGCAGCTGCGGCAGGTCGGGGCTGCGGCCGGCTTCGATCGTCTGTGTCGTGGCGATATTGACCACGGCCGGCGACAGCTCGGCAGCAAGATCGGCGAAACTGGCTGGCGGCGCTTTCGCATCCGCCAGACCAGGCGCCAGAACGCCGATGCCGAAGACGACCACGATGGCGCCGGCGGCAATCGTTCGGGTGGTCCCGCCAAGCGAGGAGCGAACCCGGGACATCAGCCCCGCAGGCCCGTCAGTGGGATGCGACGACATTTCGGTCTCGCACGGATACTCATGTTGTGTTTGAAGCATGGACTATATTCTCCTCGTCTCGGCGTTCATCTGCGCTCTCGTCGAACGGATCATCCGGACTCGTCTCGTCTCGGCTTGGATACCCGGCGCCAGGATCACCGATCACACTTGAGGTGGGTATCCGTAAGACACAATCAACGTCCGCTCTCGATGCTATCGAGTCTCGACCACAATTGCGAAACGAACACGCCCGATATGGTACTCTTTGAACACATTTGAGGCGGCTTTGCGGCAGAATGAGACATCGGGCAAAAGACCGGCTCTTTAGCTGCGGATCAGCCATACTCCGAGCACGCCGAAAAGGGCGACGCCCAGGCCAACAGCGCGCAATGTCGTCGGGGGAAGTTCGAACGCGGCCTGCATACCGCGCTTCATGGCGTCCGGAAAACCGGCGTACAAAACACCTTCAATCACCAGGACAAGCGCCAGCGCCGTCAGGAAATCAGTCATGACGGCGCTGGATGGTAAGATTTCATGTCAACCCGAGACCTATTCGGCCGCCGGGGCCCCACCCATCGAGTTGAAGAACCGGAAGAAGTCGCTGTCCGGGTTGAGCACCAGAGTGGTGTCACCAGCCGACAACGCCGTCCGATACGCCTGCATCGATCGGTAGAAGGCGAAGAAATCAGGATCCTGACCGAATGCGTCGGCGTAGATCTTGATGGCCTGACCGTCACCCTCACCGCGCAGAGTCTCGGCCTGCTTCTTTGCCTCGGCAATGACGATGGTGCGCTGCTTGTCCGCGTCCGCCCGGATCTTCTGAGCCTGTTCGGAACCCTCTGCACGGAACTGTGCAGCTTCCCGTTCACGCTCGGAGATCATTCGATTGTAAACGTTTTCCCGGGTCGCATCGGGATAATCCGCGCGGCGAATACGAACCTCGATGATCTCAAGGCCGTAGCGGGTGGCGGATTCGTTCACAATTTCCTTGATCTGGGACATGATCGTCACCCGACCGTCCGAGAGCACCTGCAGCAGGGTCTGGTTACCCAGAACCCGACGGAGAGACGAGTTGATAATGTTCGATAGGCGGCTAGCGGCTTCCCGCTCCGTCCGCACTGACCGGAAAAACTGCAACGGATCCGTGATCGTGTAACGAGCGTAGCTGTCCACATCGAGACGCTTCTGATCCGACAGAATAACCTGCTGACGCGGCGGGTCCACATCAAGGGCCCGGCGCTCGTAGAACACGGTTTCCTCGATGAACGGGATCTTGAATTGCAGACCCGGCTCCAGAATCTGACGGACCGGCTCACCAAAGCGCAGAACCAACGTCTGTTTGGTCTGATCCACGATGAAGTACGAGTTCGACAGGATCACGCCGCCAATGAGGACGATGGCCCCGATAATCGCGAGTGTGCGGTTCATCAGTTGGTCCCCCGGTTGGTGCTGGACCCGGTGCTACTGCCTGATGCGCCACCGGTTCGTTTTTGGATTTCCGGCAGCGGCAGATAAGGCACCACGCCGTTTCCGGAACCGTTCTCGGAATCGATGATCACCTTGTTCACCTTGCCGAATACCTCTTCCAGGGTTTCGAGATAGATCCGCTGGGTCGTGACATCTTTTGACACGGTGTAGGCCGAGAGCACCGAGTTGAAGCGGTTCGCGTCACCTTCAGCTCGGTTTACGACTTCCTCACGGAAGGCGCTGGCTTCTTCCACCATCTGCGCGGCCTCGCCTCGAGCACGTGGCAGAATGTCATTCCGGTAGGTCTCGGCCTCGTTGATCAGTCGCTCCAAGTCCTGTTTGGCACGCTGCACTTCGTTGAACGCGTCAATAACCTGAGCTGGCGGGTCAACCTGCAACAGTTGAACCTGCCGGATCTCGATACCGGCCTGATATTCGTTGACCAATTCCTGCAGGTTGGTGCGCGCCTCAGCCTCGATCGGTCCGCGTCGGTCCGTCAAAGCGTCCTGAATACGGGTGCGGCCAATGATATCGCGCATCACCGCTTCGGCGGAAACCTTCACCGTCTCCTCGGGTTCACGAATGTTGAACA
>CALAHL010000545.1 GCA_937891725.1 uncultured Rhodospirillaceae bacterium
CCCCCTGATTACAAAGCAGGTGCTCTACCAGCTGAGCTATACCGGCACGCGGTTCTCATACCGTTGACTGGCCCGGTGTTACAAGTCGAAAGGCGTTCCGAAACACGGATCTTTTTGGAAGTGGCCGTCGGACTGCGGTCATGAGCCGTTTTTGCAGGCGCGCCGGGCGGTGCTAACCCAGGGCGATCACGATCACCGACGGAACGACGATGAGCACGGCGATCACCGCGCGGCGGTTCAGAACCTCCTTTTTGAAAAGAACTGCACCCAGCACCATCGTGAAGATCGGCGAGGCCGCCACTATCGGTACAACCATCACCAGATCGCCCCGCAACAACGCGGCGTTGAGGGCGATGATCGCCGTCCCGAAGCAGATTCCCGCCAGGGCGAACCAGCGGGGGCCTTTGGTGTGCCAGGGGATCGGCGACCGGGTGGTCTTTCCGAAGCGCCGGAGGCCGTTCAGCAGGATCGCCGATACTGTGAATCCGACCATGCCGGCGAAATAGGGATCGGGAATGTCCTCCATTCCGATCTTCGACAGCACGTGGCCGAGGGACCGAAGGCAGGCGGCGCCGATCGGCAGCAGCAGGGCCCAGGTCGGCCAGTCCACCGGTATGCCACCGCTTCTGTCTTTGCGCGACAAGAGGATCACCGCACCGACGATCCCTACGGTCCCAATTGCGGTCGGTAGGGTGAAGCTCTCGTTCAGCCACAAGATTCCCATCGCCGCGCCGAACAGGGGCGAAGTCGAGGACAGGGTGGTGGTCAGTGTCGGACCCAGATAGCGCATGCCGGCAACCGCCATGCTGGCGGAGAGGGCCGGACGGAACAGCCCGATCAGCACAAAGATCAGCACGGCTGAATTCAGCCAGTAGTCCCAGACCATGAAGAACGGCGCCATCACCCAGAAAAACAGCGCCGAGGCGGTGATCGAGATCGTGGCCCCGGTGCGGGAGTCGACATCCGAAAATCCGAGGTTCTGGATCTGGGAGCCGAGCGCGAACAGAAATCCGGCCGTCAATGCCAGCATCAACGGCACGATGTCGAGAGGAAGCCCGTTCATGTGGCGATGCGCCTAGCGGGCGGTAAAAGGGTGCCGCTCCATCCAATGGCGCGCGATGTCGACCCGGCGGGTTACCCAAATGTCCTTGCGACCCGCCACATGGTCCAGCACGCGGGCCAGGGCGGCCGCGCGGGCCGGGTGTCCGATCAGGCGAAGATGCAGCCCGCAGGACATCATGCGGGGGGTCTGGGCGCCTTCCTCGACCAGGAAGTCGATCGCGTCGCACAGGAAGGACACGTAGTCGTCGCCCCGCGAGAAGTGATTGCGCGCGAACTTGCTGTCGTTCACCGCCAGCGAGTAGGGCACCACCAGATGCGGCGTCTCACCCACTTCCGTCCAATAGGGCAGGTCGTCGGCATAGCTATCGCTGTCGTAGAGAAAGCCGCCATGTTCGACGATCAGGCGTCTTGTGTTCACGCTCGGACCGTGGCGGCAGTACCAGCCGCGGGGCGTCTGGCCCATCGTGCGTTCGAGCGAGGCGACGGCCTTGCGAATATGCTCGCGCTCCTCGTCCTCGGACAGGGTCCAATGTTCGATCCAGCGCCAGCCGTGGCAGCAGACATCCCATTGCGCCGCGCGCATCGCCTGCGCCGCGTCGTGATTGCGCTCCAGCGCCAACGCGCAGGCGTTCACGGTGGCCGGCAGGCCCCGGTCCTCGAACAGCTTGAGCACCCGCCAGAATCCGACCCGGGTGCCGTACTCGTACATGCTTTCCGCCGCGAGATCGCGGCTTCCGGGGCCGTTGGGAGAGTCCGGGCTCTCGGTCAGGCTGCCTTCCGAAATGCCGTCACCGTCCGGAATTGACGATTCCGAGCCCTCTTCGTAATTGACCACAAAGTTCAGCGCCAAACGGGCGCCGTCCGGCCAATCGGCATGGGGCGGGGTAGCCCCGTAGCCCACGAAATCGCGGGTCAGGTGATCCGGTGTCTGGTTGGAGGCCGCGGAGGCGTGGGGCGAGGAGGGTGTTTTCATAACCCTAGTCGATCACACCACCTGCGCCTCCGCTAGCTTCTTTTCCAGGTCCCGCAGACGTTTTGCGCGCTCGGTCTTGTCGGCCACATCCGCAAGATAGGCATCGAAGAATGACGGTTGCTTCATCATCGCGCGGACCGTGTTTTGCGCACTCAGGGCATTCTCGCCCCGGGAGAAGGCGTTCCCGCCGATCAGAGTCAGCAATGTGGACAGCCGTTCGCCGATCGAACCCTTGCCCGACTCGAACGTCTCGAGAATCTTGGCCTTGGCGATCAGCTCGGTTTGGGCGCGCTCGGTCTGGATCGCAAGCCGCTCTCGAGTCCGTTCGGCGATGTCGGAGGCGATCAAGGCGGCGTGCAGCTTTCCGAGCAGCGTGAGATTTTCCAGGGCCGTCTGGTTTTCCGGCAGCAGGCGGGCTTCGACCTGCTCCTGGCCCATCAACTCGGAGACATAAGTCTCAAGATAGCCGCGGGGCACATCTCCGAAAATCTTCCCATGCAGCTGAACCCCGCGCAGGACCCGCTCAGCCACACTGTTGGTATCGGCCATCATCAGATCGATGCTCTGGTCGGATATCGATCGGGAGAGACGCCGCTCAAGCGCGTCCTGGGTCTCGGAGCCCCCCACCAGGTCGCCGTTGCGCGAGAGACGTTCGCGCAGCTTGACCACATAGGCGACCTCGTCGGACACCGTCTTGTTGGTCAATTTATCGTTGCCGCGGACGATCCGGACCGCATGCCCCATCAGGGCCATCCGGGTTTCGACCATACCCACTTTCGCCCGTCCCAGAAGTTCGTAGATCGCCTTGGCTGTGGCCGGTTCTTTGGGCGCCTTGTTCGCCGAGAGACTCCCGTCGACGAGGTTCAGGAAAAGATCGACCTGATCGCCGGGCACCTCTTCGCTGCCCAGCACCTCCGCCAAGCCTTTCGGCGCCCTCAGGATCTCGGCCAACATGGAGTCGAAATACCCGGATGCATCCAAACCGGCGACGCCGGCGAGCAGTTCCAGCAGCGTGGCCGCCTTGTCGCCCCAGGTTTTCTTGGTTTCCAGGGTCGCCGTCAGACAGGTGTAGATCCGAAACGCCCGGTCCTCCCCGGTCTCGTTCTCCCGCCAGGCCAACACGTCGCTGATGGTGTCCTGGGTGACAGCAACCGCAGGAACCGCCTCCAATTTCGCAAGGACCATCGCCCGGTATGCATCGGTCAGATCCCAGATCTCGCGCACCCGCTCGGTCACCGGGGTGGTGGAGCCGCGCACCTGCCAGCCGGCCGCCTTTTGCACGGCCTGCATCGCCTGTGTGCCGGAGTCCATCAGACGCCGCTGATGGCCGGGGCCGTGCAGAAGTTCAAGCGGCGTGACCTTGTTGCCCTGGAGATATCCGATGGTCGCCCGGCCGATCACTTCCCGCGCCGCGCGGCTCCACAAATCCTCCGGCATGGCGCAGTCGGCCTGTTTGGCGATTTCCACGTCGGTGGTTAGCGGCTCCGTCATTCATCCCCCAAATTACCCCGCCCCAAGCGGGACCGATCGGACCGGGCCGAACTTTGCGCGTTCGACCCTCAGACCGTCAATTCTCGTTCCGAATTTACCGCAAGAGACCTCCTAAAGTGTTAACGCATTTTTACGACTTTACATTGATGCAGCGCAATCGCTGCGGCGGCGGAGACATTGAGCGAATGGATCGGGGCGATCGTCGGCAACCGGACCAGAACGTCGCAGGTCTCTCGGGTCAGCCGCCGCAGCCCGTCGCCCTCGGCGCCGAGCACCAGGGCGGTGCGGCCGGTAAGATCCGCCGAGGCGAGGTCGGTCTCGGTCTCTTCCGCGAGGCCGACGCACCAGAACCCGGCATCCTTCAACTGGCTCATGGCCCGGGCCAGATTGGTCACCCGAACGATCGGACAGATATCGACGGCGCCCGATGCGGATTTCGCGAGAGTCGCCGTCATGGGCGGGGCATGGCGGTCCTGCACGATGACGCCGGCCGCTCCGAAGGCGGCGGTCGAGCGCAGGATTGCACCGACATTGTGCGGATCGGTGACCTGATCCAGAACCACGACAGTCGCTTTCGGGTCGCCCTCGGTCAGTTCCAGAAGGTCCTCGATGGCGACCTCCGGCAACGGCTCGACCCGTGCGATCAAGCCCTGGTGGACCGATCCCTCCGGAAGCTTCCGGTCGATCTCGGCTTTTTCCATCACTGTAGGGGGTGGCGGCGCCGGGGTCCGGTCGTCAGGACGGTCGGACAGAACCGCCGCGACCTGTCCGGCGAGATCGGCCGTGCACCAGATCGCAAGAACATGCCGGTTCGGATTGGACAGGGCGGCGAAGACGGCATGGTGGCCGAACAGCAAACCGGGATCGAGCGGCGGGCGCGTGCCTCCGGCCGGCCGGCCCTTTCCAAATCTGTGCTGCGAGCGAGTGTCGGGTCCGGTTTCCGCGCGTGGTCCCGGGGCGGTACCGCCCTTTTGCGGGTGGGAAGCGCCGTGGGAAGATGCCTTGCGTCGGGCCATAGCTGTGGTAGCCTTTTTTCTGCGGGTTGAACGGTGACCGGGTCGAAGTTTTTCGATCACGGCGATTTCTAGTGATTCATCGTTGACAAACGCCTGCCGATCAACATAGTTCGCAGTCCCTCCGGACGGGGGCCGCGCCGGTGGCGTTTGGCTTGCGGTATCTAGGGTGGGGTGGCCGAGTGGTTAAAGGCAGCAGACTGTAAATCTGCCCGCGTACGCGTACGTAGGTTCGAATCCTACCCCCACCACCATTCCGCCCGCCAAGCGTGTCGCTGGCCGTTGTGTTGGAGGACTGAGCAGGACAGCCGGATCCATACTGGATTTTGGTCTGTTCGTAATGATTTTTGTGACCACGAGTTTCGACGGGAACCGATCAGCGATGGCCAAGGCAAAATTCGAGCGTAACAAGCCGCACTGCAACATTGGGACGATT